>CAZNGU010000304.1:0-3779 GCA_964572325.1 uncultured Methylomarinum sp. | reverse complement strand
ACTTCATCAGTGGTTCGCTTGCGCTCATCTCCAAATTTCGCACCTGACAGAATCTTTGCCCTGCCTTTTCCTGTGACGCTCACCACCCTGACTCTTAATCAACGCAGCTCACAGTGGTTTGGTAACAACTTCTGGACGTCGTCACCGAAGGGCCTTCCTTCATCTTTCTTACAGTTACGAGCAACAAAACAAAAAAAAATTGCTCTCGTGGCACACCGTAGCTTGCTATGCGCTAATTTATGCGCCTTGAATATGAAAAAAAATCCTTCGAAAAAATTAGTTAAATTAATTACACCTAGGTACTTATTAATCATTCCAATTGTTTAGGCACAAGACGACCTACTATTTTTATTAAGACTCTTTTGAAATGTGGCTGGGTAAATTGCCTACCAGCAAACCACTTTCAGCCAGGCCATCAAATATAAACTGAACAGCTAAAGCACACAGCAATATTCCGAAAATTCGGCTGATTATCCCCATCCCTGTCATTCCAAATACATGCTGTACTTTACTTGCCAAAAGCAAGCCTGCAAGGGTAATGAGAAGTACGCTCAGAAGAGCAGCCACCACAATACCTTGCAATAGCCAATCCCCTTCGGTATTGCCTATAAGTAAAATTACAGCTCCCATAGAACCTGGCCCAGCAACAAGAGGGGTTGCCAAGGGAAACACCGAAATATCATCTTGTATTGTAATGGCAGAAACTTCATTAGCTTTCATATTTGACACTATCCCAGAGCTTTTAGCGAATGACATTTCAATACCTATTAACAATAATAAAATGCCTCCAGCTGTTTTTAGTGCGGCTAAGGATATACCCAAACTAGTCAGAATAATATCGCCTACCAAAGCAAAGCCAATCAGGATAATTGTTGCAATCAGAATGCCTTTTTTAGCCATAGATTTTTTTTCATTATCAGTAGCTGTTGCTGTCATTGCTATATACATAGCCGTAACATCAATTGGGCCTATGGTTGCAAAAAATGTGGTAAATGCCACTATGGCGGTTTCACTCATCATTTTTAAATTCTCATTATTTACATTCTAAACACACCAAACCGGGTTTCTTCTATTGGGGCATGCATGGCAGCGGAAAGGCTTAAACCAATAATTAAGCGACTATCAGCTGGATCTATAATGCCATCATCCCATATTCTGGCACTGGCATAATAGGGGTGAGCTTGTGTCTCATACTGCTCCAATATTGGTTTTCTACAGTCCTGAGCCTGCTCTTGCGTCCAGGGTTCACCGGCTTCATTATGCCTATCTTCGGCCATCTGCTCCATTACACTGGCGGCTTGCTCTCCGCCCATAATGGATATTCTTGCATTAGGCCAGCACCAAAGAAATCTCGGTTGATAAGCACGTCCACACATTGCATAGTTTCCTGCACCAAAACTGCCGCCAATGATAAGAGTAATTTTTGGTATTCTGGCACAGGCAACGGCCATTACCATTTTTGCACCGTGTTTGGCTATGCCCTCTCGCTCAGCCTGACTACCCACCATAAAGCCGGTAATATTCTGTAAAAAAACCAGAGGAACTTTACGTTGACAGCATAATTGAATAAAGTGCGTTCCTTTTAACGCAGAATTGGAAAACAAAACACCATTGCTGGCGATAATACCGACAGTCCGTCCAAAAATACGGCTAAAACCACAGACTAATGATTTCCCATAATTTCCTTTAAATTCTCTAAACTCACTGCCATCAACAATACGGGCTATCACTTCCCTCACATCATAAAGCTGATGAAAATTATGCGGTATAATGCCGTAGATTTCCTTTTCTGAATGTAAGGGTTCCATGCCATTACTCACTTCTTTACTATTAAAATGTTGTTTCCTTAAATCTCTTATTATGCTCCTTACCAAGCATAATGCCTGTTTATCATTTACAGATATATGATCAACCACACCAGAAAAATGGCCATGTACTTCTGCGCCTCCCAGACTTTCGGCATCAACTTGTTCACCTGTTGCTGCCTTGACTAAATGAGGTCCTGCTAAAAAAATAGTGCCTTGATTTTTAACAATAATACTTTCATCACTCATTGCTGGAATATAAGCACCTCCTGCAGTGCAAGAACCCATTACCACAGCAATTTGAGGAATACCTTTAGCAGACATTGTGGCTTGATTAAAAAAAATCCGGCCAAAATGATCACGATCTGCAAAAATCTCATCTTGCATGGGTAAATATGCGCCACCAGAATCAACCAAATAAACACAGGGTAAATGATTGTTTTCTGCAATTTCCTGGGCTCGAAGATGCTTTTTTGCAGTTAAAGGGAAATAACTGCCGCCTTTTACTGTGGCATCATTGGCAATAATGACACATTCCCTGTCACTAATACGGCCAATTCCGGTAATAATACCTGCGGCCGGTAATTTGTTCTGATACACCTGATAAGCAGCAAATTGGGAAAATTCCAAAAAGGGCGAATCAGGATCCAGCAACAGTGCAATTCGATCCCTTACTAATAATTTCCCGCGTTGCACATGTTTTTGAATGGCTTTTTGATCTCCACCTAGCATAATCTCTGCCTGCTTTTCACGCCAGTCGCTAAGCAGGATTTCCATAAAGGCCTGGTTTTCCTGAAATTGTTTGCCCTTGATATCAATTTTTGTTTCCAAGATACTCATAATTCAATAACCATGGCTGTTGCTTCTCCGCCACCAATACAAATTGCTGCTAAACCTCGTTTTAAACTATGCCTTTGCAGAGCCGCCAGTAAAGTCACTATAATGCGCGCACCCGATGCTCCTATTGGATGACCCAAGGCACAAGCCCCTCCATGAATATTGACTTGCTCTCTTGATAGTTCCAGTGTTTGCATAGCAGCTAAAACCACCACGGCGAATGCCTCATTTATTTCAAACAAATCAATATCAGCCACCCCCAAATCATTGTTTTCCAATAGTTGTTCAATGGCAAAAATAGGAGCGGTGGCAAAATCACTTGGGTTTTTGGCATAACTTTGATGGCTAATTATTTGTGCCAACTGTTTTGCATGATAATGTTTGGACATGGCTTCAGACATTAATATAACAGCGGCGGCACCATCGGAAATACTGCTGGAATTAGCAGCCGTGACTGTGCCATCTGGGTTAAAAACAGGTTTGAGCAAGCTAATTTTATTAATATCCACCTCTAAAGGGTGTTCATCATTAAGTATTGCTTGCTTATCCCCCCTTAGAATATTAATGGGAGCAATTTCGGCGGCAAACACACCTTCTTTTATTGCTACCCTTGCACGCAATAATGATTGTCGAGCATACTCATCCTGTTGTTCTCGACTGAACTGAAATTCTTCTGCGCACTCCTCGGCATAACAGCCCATTAAACGCTGCTGTACTGGGTCTTCCAGGCCGTCAAAAAATAGATGATCCAATAGTTCTGTATGTCCCGCTTTAAGACCTTGCCTTGCCTTCGGTAATAAATACGGTGCATTACTCATACTTTCCATGCCTCCGGCCACAACAATGTCGGCACTGCCTGACTTGATCAAATCATAGCCAAGCATTATAGATTTCATTCCCGATCCACACATTTTATTGATCGTTGTACACGGCACAGAATCGGGTATTCCTGCTTTAATAGAGGCTTGTCTGGCGGGTGCTTGCCCAAGACCGGCAGATAGAACACAGCCCATTAACACTTCATCAATACACTCAAAGGGTATGGCTGCGTTATGCACTGCCGCTTTAATCGCAATAGCGCCTAAATCCGTCGCACTATAAGCACTCAAACATCCTTGAAAACTGCCTATGGGTGTA
>CAZNGU010000303.1:0-3789 GCA_964572325.1 uncultured Methylomarinum sp. | reverse complement strand
GAGATCTTGTTTCGTAACTTATATATCCTGCAGCCTCTAACATTATATGCAAACTAGATCTTGTATGAAGAACGAGATGTTCACTCCAGAAAGTAAAGCGACGAAAGGGTTCACTGTTATATAATGTAAATAGCACATCTCTAGCATGTGGTACTTCTATGATAATTCTACCACCACGTTTTAACTTCTTATGTATTGCATCTAATATTACAATCGGATCAGATAAATGCTCCAAAACATGAAACATTGTAACTACATCAAGAGACCTGTCTTTGATATCTTCTAGTTTCATTACAACATTATGACCTTTCGAGGAAACAATGGCTGCACGATCATTATTAATCTCAAGCCCAACACTCCAAGCAGCATCAGATGATAACTCATCAAGCATTCCACCTGTACCGCAGCCAAAGTCAAGCCAATGCTTATTACGAATATAATCACCATACATATTTGCCCTGCAAACACTATCATTTAAACGAGGTGCAACTTTGACTGCTTCAGCAATCATTGGATTTTTTTTTTCTTTTCTACTTTTATAATATTCCCCAGCCACATGATCACAACTTGACAACACCATAACATCGGTAACAGGATCTTTTAAAACAGCCACATCGTCACGATCACGGACTCTTGGGTGAAAAGTGATGAGTCTTTCTTTATTTATAATATCCAGCTTTTCAAGCTGAGAAATCAAGTCTGCCATAATAACGCTACCTACTTTCAATTATTTTATGTTTTGTTTCAAAAGCACTATTAAGCTCTTTAAGGCCAAAACATTTATTACCAATCATTTTCATATTTGACAAAGATTCTTCCCATACAGAGTTTTGCGCTTGTGCAATTTTATCGTGAACAATTTCACGATCCGATTCCAGTTCATTCAAAGCTGTAAGCAACCTTTCTTTTAGATTAGAGGAACTGATTTCTACACCCCATTCTGGCCGAACGATATCATCTAAAAAATATTGCATTTTATTATGACTAATAACTGATAATATTGGTTTACGCAGACCAAAAGGCACCATCTGTGAATGTCCCCTCATACCTATCACAAAGTCTACTCCAGCGTAAAACCGCATAATATCTTCTGGGCTACCTTCCGTTAAATCAACAGTATCATAACTAATATTTGCTGAGTCCATGTAGGGCTCTATACCTCTATCCATAGTTTTATGTGCAACAACAATCACTTTCCACCCATGAGTCTGAGCCGCAGCCATAGCCTCCGCTATTCTATTAAAAATAACATCCATTTGACTCCCAAATCTTAGATTAGCGCGATCAAATGCCACGTTTAGAGCAATAATTTTTTGCTGAGTCGCATTATGTTTTAAAGCCAGTTTCTTAAACTCAGGATATAATTGCCATAATATTGTAGTAGGGCAGAATTGATGAGCTAATTCATTTTTGGAGACCTTATTTAAATAAGAAGATAATTCATTAATAGATCCGATATTACGCAACCCAAAGAAGCTAGATTTTTCCACAACAGCATTTATATGATCAGTAAAAACATCATCAAAATCTTTCTGTCCACGAAAGCGGTTATAACCTATAGCAAAAACGATTAACGGCACATTAATTGCTCGAACTACTTCTATAGTACTATTCCATTGCCACCCACTATTTGTCACATCACTATTTTCCTGATTTGCAAGCAACAACCCCCCTCCACCGAGTACGACCCCATCAAACTCACTATTAATGCGAGAAATTTCAAATTGAGTAAGATCATCCCATACTTGCTTTAATTCCCAATGAAACGGCCCAAGCAAAAGATCAAAACAACGCCTAACCACAGGAAACAACAAAGTATCTCCAGCATTAAGATTAGCCGAATTATGAACACCTATATGGAGAATTCGTTTTGCACTTTTCTTATCTGCAATAATTCTATTTGGCGTTTTCTCAATTGGACCATATTCAGTAATGTTACATAACGTCAATTATAATACTCCTGTTTTTTATCATACAAATGATTTAGTAAACAATCTTGCTATACGTAAATCCTCTATTGAATTTATATCTACTGAACTCACACTGTCCATAAGATAACCTTTTGCACCATCTACATGAAATGTCTCATTCAATCTCAATATATTAGGCTTAGCAATATAAATAGACCCATTTACACTATATAGCTTTCTTAAACCTTGGCGCTGCGCATTTTTTTCTTCATCAGGCATCACCATTTCCAGTTCATCATTATCCATATAACGTAAATTAGTCATATACTTTCCTAAATCAACAATGCTTATTACCGCGTCATAACCACGAAGAAAAAGATTGGTTGCACCGCGTATATGTTCAAAAGAACGGAATGGGCTAGTTGGCAGCAGCATCATTATGCCATCTGGGGTAAAACCTTCAGTATCATGCAGCCAGTCAAGTACATGCAAAACAACATGAACAGAATGTATATCATCAGTGGCAATTTCATGAGGGCGAATAAAAGGGACTGACGCACCGGCCTCTCTGGCAAAACTAGCAATGTCTTTATCATCTGTTGATACAATAACGCGACTAGCAACCTTAGACTCTAACGCTGCTTCAATAGTCCAATTCAAGAGCCGCTTTCCACCAAGATCCACAAGGTTTTTTCCAGGTATCCCTTTTGATCCCCCGCGAGCCGGAATAACACACACAATATTTTTTTCAATCATTTTACCTACCAAGGAATTATAGTCTCAATACTTAACTTTCATTATTGCCCCAAAACATATCGCCCCTTCACAAGCAATCTGTTTTTAGCATCAAACCCCAGTCAACCCGGCATTTCTTATAGCAATCATGTATGACTAAGATCTTTATAGCTTTTTATTTGAATACCACTATCACCACCTAGCATTATAATTTTATCACATCCTTTAAGCGTCGTTAGCCTGTGCGCGATAATCAATAATGTAATATTCCGATCCATACTCTCAATTGCCTCCATTAACGCACGCTCTGTTTTATTATCAAGAGCACTCGTAGCCTCATCAAAAATAAGTACACTTGAACGTCTATAGAGCGCTCTAGCAACACCAATTCTTTGGCGCTGACCACCTGACAACTTAACGCCTTGCTCACCCACAATAGTATTATAGCCATCACGCAATTCATCAATTAATTGTGAAAGCTGGGCTTGCTCTGCTGAATCAACTACTCTTCTATAGTCAATCTCACTATCAGGGACACCGAGGGCAATGTTCTCTATTATAGTACCATCAGAAAGATAAATATTTTGCGGTACATGGGAAATATGAGCCCGCCAGTCTACTATATTTTCACTATTTACAATTTGCTCATCAATCAGAATTTTACCGCTAGTTGGTGGCAGTAAACCCATAATTATATCAAGTAACGTAGACTTTCCTGAACCAGTTACCCCAACAAAACCAATCCGCGATCCTTTCTTAATATCCAAAGAAATATTCTTTAATATCCAAGGATCATCCTTAGAATAACGAAAACTTATATCTCTTAATCGTATTTCATTTTCAAAGGGCACAGGAGCTAGCGGAGGTTTAGATGCATAAGCAGGAAGTCGCTGCCCCAATAAATGTAATACGTCACCAAAAGATGACTTTACACCTTTAATAGTGCTATAAGCAGCATAACCCTGCTGAAGCGCTGGGAGCATTCTCTGTGCGCCTAACGCTATAACACCTAAAGTAGGTATTATAGTTGCTCTGCTTCCTTCATCCCTCGCCATAAAATAAGCCATCCCAGCAATTAGGATCATCCCCATTGCATCCATAACATAACGAGGACTACCACTTATAAATTGATTGCTACCCAAAG
>CAZNGU010000302.1:0-3790 GCA_964572325.1 uncultured Methylomarinum sp. | reverse complement strand
TCAATAATATTGGTAATATCAGGTTTTTTTATCAGCTTATGTATTTTTTGTCCACAAATTTGATAAGGGTCAATAATTTTATCAGCCCCGGCAGCAATCAACTTTTCAGCAGATTGAGGTGCGCCAACTACCGCAATAATATTAAGCTTTGCATCCAGAGCTCGGGCAGAGAGGGTTAAAAAAATATTCTTTGAATCATCTTCCAGAAAGCAGAATATACTATGAATGTCTCGTCCTATGCCCAGTGTTTTAAGTGCTTCGTCATCACGAAAGTCTATAGAAATAGTGCTAAAACCTTTTTCCTCTGCCAATGTTGCTAATGTTTCATCTTTTTCAATAACTATAATTTCATGTGAGGCTGTATCCAACCTTGAAGTGGCTTCAAAAGATAAGCGGTTATAGCCAAATACAGCAATTTTTTTCATATGGGCACTTTTATTAATTCTGTCCGAGTAGCTGTGCGTTTAAAATATTTGAGAACAAGGCGAAGATTGTAGTTAATTGTTGGCTATTAACAAGATTTTCAACCAAGTTATCGAATATTTTAAGGGTGCAGATGCCAGTCATGAATTGATTGAGGTGCTCATTTTACAGCAACCTGCTTTTTTCAATTTGATCTTGAAAATGTTCGATAGAATAATCCCGGCCTAAAACAACCAATATATCCTCTGCTAATAATTCAAAATGAGTTTCTGGGTTAAAATAAAAATGCTGATTTTTAATCTTATAACGGTTACGGTGTTTTTGATGATCTTTATGGCTGCTGATAACGCCGATAAGCGTTAGTTTTCTTTTTTCAAAATCAATACTTCCGATTTTTCGGTTTTCTAAAAAACAATGGGAATAAATAACTAAAGCTTCCATAGAAACCTGCTGTTGTTCTTGCAAGATTCCTAATATGGCTTCAAATGCAACAGGTTGTCCAATATATTCGGCAGCTAGTAGACCTGCTATTTCAAAAGGTTGAAGCACATTATTAGCACCTGCCTGATATAATTTTTTAACATTATCCTGCCGGTTTGCTCTGGAAATAATAGTAATATCAGGATTTAGGTAGCGACTGGTCAGTGTGATGTAGACATTAGCAACATCATTCCCGGTTGTACATAACACAGCGGTGGCACCTCGGTTAATACCTGCATTGGTCAGTATTGCATTGGTACTGGCATCATTATGGATAAACAAATAGCCTTGCTGCTTTGCCAGGAAAATATTATTTTCATCTTTATCTATGATAATAAAGGACTGCTTATCCTTGGCAAATTGTCTGGCAATCTCCTGACCCACTCTGCCAAAGCCACAAATGATAACAAAATTTTTATAGCGGCTGAGCTCTGAATAAGTTCTGTTTTCACGCAAATCATGCATTTTATCGTTAAAGGCGGCGACAATAATTGAAGTAAAAAATGAGAGTACTCCCAGGCCAGTTAAAATAAGAGTGACAGTGACCAGTCTGCCGCCTATTGTTTGCGGCGTAATATCACCATACCCCACGGTAGAAATAGTGACAATAGACCAATAAAAAGCATCATATAAATGGCGAATTTGGCCACCGCTGGCCTTGTTTTCAAATAAATAAATGGCAATGCTAGAAATAAAGATCAGAAACCCCATAAAAATGGCCAGCGTGATTAATTCAAAACGTTTGCTGGCAATGACTTCTGAAAAAATTTTGATGCTATTGGAATAACGAAACAGTTTAAATAAGCGAAAGATAAGCAGTATTCGCAGGATTCTAAGTGGCCGGTAACTTGGCAGTATGGCTAACAGGTCGATAATGGCAAAAAGAGAAAACATGTATTGCAGTTTTTTAGCAAAAACTTGTTTTAGCGATTTGCTTACCAGAAATCGATTATGCAAATATTGTGATTTTTCATAGTCAGCAATAATAATACGATGCGAATCTGAATAAAGCCAGGCTCTTAATATATATTCACTAATAAAAATAAAAACAACTACTTGCTCAAAAAATTCACCGCTTTCACTGAGCTGATTTTCAACATTATAAACCAGAAAAAAAACACTGAGCATGACCAGAACGATCATAAAAAAATCAAAATATGATTTCATTTTGCTTTCAGGGTTTTCCAGCAAATTATAAAAAAATCGCTTGCACTGTGTGTAATGACGCGACCCTTTTAATAAATAGGAAAAATAAACGACTGATCTTGCAAGCATGAGATTATTTTTTAAATTGAATCACTTTGGTTGAAGGATTTAAATTGATTTCATCAATGACTATATTTGGGTTTGAATTAAGTATGTATGTAATCGTTTCGGCAATATCATCAGCATCTATGGCATTGCCGGGATTATCTCCTGGTTTAAATGATAGTTTCTCAAAAAAGGGGGTTTTTACCATGCCTGGGTTAATTAATGAAATTCGCACAGTGCTATTATTACATTCTTCCCGAAGTCCCTGAGTGAATCCACGTAAGGCAAATTTACTTGCACAGTAAATAGTGCCTTTTCGACTACCGTTTAAAGCGGCTTCTGAGCCGATATAAATTAAATGGCTGTGTGGTTTTCGCTTTAACCCAGGAAGCAGGGCACGGGTTAAAAAAATCTGGCTAGTCAAGTTTACCGTGATTAATTGTTCAATCTGGCTATAAGAAAATTGTTCCAGTGAGCCAAATTGACCAAACCCGGCGGAAAAAATTACGCCATCTAAATCAGGATGAGATTTCTCCAGTAGTTTTATTTTAGGCGCTATTTCTGCTAGTTGAGAGAAATCTATGGGTAAAGGATAAAAATGCGAATGTGCTTTTATAAATTGGCTGCAATCACGTGAGCAGCCAATCACACTATGCCCCTGCTGGAGTAATTTTCTTGCAATGGCTCGGCCTATGCCTGAGCTGGCACCGGTAACAAGCAGGGTCTTTTTTACAGCGTACATGGAAAGAATTTTGAGCTGGGAATGTAATTTAATAACTGCTCTGTACAGTAATCCAGCATTTCCTGTTCTAACTCGGTTTTATATGAGGTCATTTTGTTTGTTGTTTGAAAAGGACTGGCAAATAGTTTTTCATCAGGATAAAGCTTATGTATTTTTTTAAAATATTTTTCTGGTAAACGAAACACACCCAGACTGACAGAATGCAATGATTCTTCTGAAATTCTGGAAAAAACCTGGGCAAATAAATTTTTATACTGAATTTTGTAATCCGCTTGATAAATTAAAGGATCAAAGCGTAAACCCAGTGCCCAACCGTGTTTTTGCAGTTTAACCAGAGCGTCAAGACGACGTGCCAAAGAGGGTGCTTTATCCTCCACTTTTTGAGCAATTACATCCGGTGATAAACTAAAAGCAACAATACACTGTGAAAAAGGTTTTCTATTTAGAAGGCTTCTTATCTGGGTGCTTTTCGTGCGTAATTCTAGCCAGGCATTAGGTATCTGGGCAAAAAAAGGCAAAAACTCTTCGGCAAAATGGGTGATGGGTTCTAAAGCCAGGCTATCACAATCATAGCCGGAGAAAAAATGTATAGGGTCTTCAGGGCTTGCATCACAAATTTGTTTTATTTCTGTTTGAAAGTCTTCAAAATTGACAAAAAAAACATAATTTGCGGATTGGTACATACCTTGCAAAAAGCAGTAGCGACAATCATATAAGCAATTATACATATGCGAAAAATAGTAGTTTTTTTGCGCACCAATGCCATAGCCTGAAGGTGCTGGTAAAGCAAAATGATTAAACTTTTCAGCCAGGATTAATGCGGGGTTTTGTTTTTGTAAGCGAAAGTTTTGTGCTTTAGGGTTAAAAACTTCACCATATCGTTCGCAAGGGATT
>CAZNGU010000301.1:0-3811 GCA_964572325.1 uncultured Methylomarinum sp. | reverse complement strand
TGGGAAAAATTGAGAAAACACTTGCTGTGCATCATTAAAAATTCGCTCGGCATCATTCGCAAAATCAGCCTGCACCGTTTGTATAAACCCTAGCAAACTAAATATCGTGATCCTGATAATAGAAGAAGTTCCTGATTTTTTCATAATCGTTCCCGTGATTGAATAAGTAATTACAAGCTAAGGAATGGAAATTAAAAAACTTATTTAATTTTCATTGTCTAAATTATCACCTGTTTAAATTGCAAAGTAAAATTTTAGAGGGTTTTGGTAACTCACAATAAAATACCCTACCCTACCCAAATTGCAAAGAGTTATTGCTTGTCTTCAATGCATTATGTAAGGCAGATGAAAAAAGCCTTATGAGTTATTCTTACGAGTTGTATAAACAGTTGCGTAGCCAACTATACGCCCGTTTCAGGGTCTTGTTCTCTACAAAAATTAAAATCATTATAAATTACGCATCCGTAACCGCGCAAAGTATAGTTCACATTCCTAAAAATAATATTTTTTGCATCTTTTTTTCATTTCAGTTCGTAGTTAATGATGAGTGTGAGATTTTTTCACCATTCAACTCTAACAGGAGACTAAAATGAAAAAAAATAACCCTTTAACAACTGCGACAGCCTTTTGCCTAGCAGTAGTAACGTTTAGTAGTGGAGTATATGCTGCAAATCATCGTGAGGCTCCGATAACCGCTCTGGATCATAAAGCTGATATTACCGATGTTTACGCTTTTGTCAGTTATGACAATCCAGATAAAGTCACCTTAATTATGAATGTTGACCCCTTGCTGGAACCTTCCAATGGGCCTATCCGATTTCCGTTTGATCCAGAAATTTTATATAGCATCAAGATTGATAATAACCATGATGCGGTTGAGGATATCAGTTTTAATTTTCGTTTTAAAACTAATTTTCGTCTGCCGGGCGTTTTCGTTGGCCTTGTTGGTGCAGGCAATAGTGGATTATTTTCCCCTGATAATTCCCCCCTACCCGTTCCTCCGGGCACCTTGATTGTACCACCCGCAATAACTGCATTGGATGGTCCAGGTTCTGAGGGTCTAAATTTAAGCCAGCAATATGACATAACGATGGTGAAATATCGTAATGGACTTCCTCTTCAGCGTAAAAAACTAAACAAAGACTTTAAGCTTTTTGCTGTACCTAGTAATGTCGGCCCAAGAACAATGCCAAACTATGCCGCGTTGACAGAACAGGGCATCTATCCTCTGGCTAACGGAATTAAAGCCTTTGCTGGTACCGTTGATGACCCGTTCTACATCGATTTAGGTGCTGTTTTTGATTCTTTTAATTTACCAACTAGTGCTTTTGCAACAGGTATTCCAGGGGTATTAGATGATATTCAGGATGCTAATGATAATCAAAATTTTGCAGCTGATGATATTGCAGGTTTTAACGTCAACTCCATCGCCATAGAAGTTCCTATTGCATTGCTTAGCCAGGATGGTGAGAAACACGATGCTACCGACCCCAAAGCAACCATTGGTGTATGGGCAACCACATCAAGACCGCGAGTAAAGGTTTATTCAGCACCGGGTCGTAAGGCTTTTACAACTCGAAGTACAGTGCAAATTCAGCGTATGGCAAATCCTTTGATCAACGAGCTGTTGATAGGTATTGCATCCAAAGATAAATTCAGTATGAGTCAACCCAAAAATGATGCTCAGTTTGCTAATTTTCTTCTTGACCCTGTACTGCCGCGTGTTCTAAACGCTTTATACGACACCATCAGTCCGGGAGTTTTGCCAGTACCTGATGCGCCACGTAATGATCTATTACCTTTGGTGCAATATTTACCGCCTATTGCAGCAATTGGCACACCGAAAGGTCCAGTTGCTGACCTGTTACGACTGAATACAGGCATTCCTGCAACACCTGCCGCACAGCGTAGTCGCTTAGGATTATTGACTGGCGATGCAGCTGGTTTTCCAAATGGTCGCCGTGTTTCAGATGATGTAGTTGATATTACTACTCGTATTGTTATCGGTATTTCAGCTGGCGATAAATTCAGTGGTTTTCCTCATAATCGGGTGGGTGATGGTGTAAATAGTAATGATGTTCCATATCGTGAAACATTTCCTTATGTAGGTTTGGCTAACTCTGGTGTAACTAGCCGTCATATTGACACTGGCGAATCTGGTTGTACTGGGGCTTGTCCATAATTGATGTGTAAATTCTGCTAGTTCGCATTCATTTACGGACTAGGAGGCTGTCCGAGAAAAGAAGTCAACAGGTTTTTACTCCTGCAAAACTTGCACTTCCACCATCCATGGCGGTCGTAGCGAAAGAAAGCTGTTTCAGGTAAATATCGTCACGCCCATTCCCCCTCGAAGTAACGTGGTATAAAGCGCCTGAAAATTCTATTCGTAGTGATCGTTCCATGTTAGAAAACATAGCAGACAAATGCAAGCAAACGCAAAAAAAACCTTTTTATGCTTTTATGTGCCCCTTGTAGCAGCCGGTGAAGCTGGCGATAGGCATTCGGGTCACAACTACCCCGAAGATAAAAATATTCTGATAATAAGGGGATGTCAGAGATTTTTACAGCTCAATCCTTAGTTTAAGTAAGTGTATGGCATGTTAGTATCAAAAACAATGGCTTATATTTAATGGTATGAAATATGCTTAACCTTAATTGCTTACTTAAATAATAGGAGAGGAATGAGTCAGATTTTTCGGTTTTTAGAGGCGAATATCAAGCATCTTTAACAAAAAAAATCGGTAAATCTAGCCAAAACCAGCTTTCGCAGTAGGCTCTCTATTCTCGGACAGGCACCTAGTAGACGTTTAATATGAAGGAAATATCATGAACATGACTCTGCGCTTTTTGACAATAGGTCTGACAGCAGTGATAAGTATCACACAAGCTGAACCTTATATTCCAGAAAAAGATTATCAAGTACTCGAACGTTTGCCTGAACAGCTTTTCCAATCCACAAGCAACACTAAAACCAAAATTCTAAGAGCTCAATTTAAAACCCACCCAGATGATTGGTCATCGGCAAGTCAATTAGCGCAACACTACATAAATTTAGCTCAAACACAAGCCGACCCTCGTTATATGGGTTATGCGCAAGCAATATTAAAACCTTGGTGGAATAAACCTCAGCCATCAATGCATGCTTTGCTTTTACGTGCAGTGATAAGACAAAATGCACATGATTTTAATGCTGCTATTGAAGATTTAGATCAAATTCTCACGTTACAACCGGGCCATGTTCAAGCAAATTTAATTAAAGCAACAATTGCCACCGTCCAAGGTCATTACGCCCTGGCTATACATCATTGCCGTCAATTAAAGCGTCGCTCGTCAATAATGCTAGCGCTGGTTTGTCAAAACACACCCTCAAATCTAAGTGGAAATGCGCAAACAAGTTATCAAATATTGCATAAGATATTATCTGTCTATACAACCATGCCAGAAAAACAAAGTGTCTGGGCATGGACTTCTCTAGCAGAAAATGCCTGGCGTCTGGGCTACTATGAAGCAGCTGAGCAGCATTTTAATATAGCACTTAAAACCGGTATCAAAGATTTCTATTTATCCCGAGTTTACGCCGACTTTTTACTTCAACAACAGCGCCCTTTTGATGTAATCAAGTTTATTGACTCCAACACTCAAAATGACTCCTTATTGCTACGACTCGCATTAGCTGAAAAAATCACTCACGCAAAGCAATTAAACAAGCATATTGCTGTGCTACAAACATTTTTTAATGCTAACCGAAAAAGAGGTTCAACATTACATAAAGGTGATGAAGCAAGATTCATGTTGCATTTGTTAAATCAAC
>CAZNGU010000300.1:0-3816 GCA_964572325.1 uncultured Methylomarinum sp. | reverse complement strand
CCTATATCCGTCAATACAACAATGATGGAGTACTAGCAGGACAAAACATTTGCCCTGCTAGTATTAGGAATACTTAATTAAAAGTTGTTCCTGGTGTGCCTGGTAAAGATGGCATGGATTGTTTTGGAAACTCACCCGTTAAGGCATTTAGGAAAGCCACAATATCAGCGGTTTCTGCGTCAGTTAGCGTTTTACCGAGTTGCATTTTAGCCATTATTTTTACTGCTCTGTCTAGCGTTTTAACTTTTCCATTATGAAAATAAGGGGCAGTTAAAGCAATATTACGCAGTGTAGGTACTTTCCAGAAAAATTCATCTTCTTCTTTGCCGGTGACTTCAGCCAGACCTTTATCTTTTTTAAGTTTAAATTGTGCCACAATCGAACCGTTGCTAATCACAGGAAATTTTTGAAATGTGCCTGGTCCATTAAATGCAGGGCCGCTATGACAACCGGTGCAACCTGACTCAATTGCCAGATTCATGCCTCGAATCTGTTGCCCAGTCATTGCACTTTTATTACCTTTAACATACTTATCAAAAGGACTATTGGGTGTAATTAATGTTCTTTCATAAGCAGCGATTGCTTTGGTGGTATTGTCTTTAGAAATAGAGTCTTTACCAAAAGCTTTTTCAAACAATGCCTGATAGCCTTCAATACTCTTTAGGCGGGTAACTACGTCATCCCAGTTTTTCATACCCATTTCAATAGGATTGGTGACAGGGCCAGCCGCCTGATCTTCCAGGCTTGCAGCGCGGCCGTCCCAAAACTGAACGTCATTAAAAGCTGCATTCCATACAGTAGGAGCACTACGTCCACCAACCTGGCCGCCTACCCCCACAGAGCCGCCACGATTATCTTCACCGCCTAGCATGGTGTTATGGCAAGAAGCGCAGGAAACTGTACCCGATGACGACATACGAGGGTCATGAAAAAGAATTTGCCCTAAAGTAACTTTCTGTGCAGTTGTTGGGTTGTTAGCTGGTGCAGGTGCTTTTGTTGGTAGAGCCTGAGCCAAAACAATAGAGGTAGAACTGGCAAAAGCTAAAGCAGTAACCAGTAAACGAATTTTAAACATAGTATCTCCAAATATTTTGTGGGTAGCATTAAAAATGAAGTGGTAGCAAATAAAATGGGAGCTAAGCCACTTTACAATATATTGGGTTTCACTTTCTTTGTACCCAGTTTTTTTTATTGTTAGGTGTGAGGATTAATAGTATGCAAAAGCCTGATGTATTTTTATTTATGTTCAAAGCGTAATAATAGGCGTATAGCAAGTTGCACAATTGTTACTACCGCCTGGAAGGCGAGCAAAAAAGACAAGGCAAGATGATACTATTAAGTTTTCACTCCTTTGTGAACCACAGATGAATTGTAAGGGAAGATACTCATAAGGTAAATCAAAAAAGAAATATCTCATGCTTGAGGCTAGAAAATTGCTTAAAAAAGCTTTTTAAATAAAGCTCTTTATATTGGCTTGGCAAAAATTTTAGGCTAAGCTTTTTTCTATTATCTTCATATATTTGCTATAATAGAAAAATTTTCACCTAAGTAATATCTCATGAAAGGATTGCAATAGTTTATGAGCTGTTCCGAAGGAATATATGCTGTTCGCATAAATATAAACAAACGGATCAATGTCAGAATTCGCTAAAGAAATTATTCCTGTTAATCTCGAAGATGAGATGAAGCAATCTTATCTCGATTATTCAATGAGTGTTATTGTCGGTCGAGCGCTTCCTGATGTTAGAGATGGGCTTAAGCCTGTCCATAGACGCGTTTTATATGCCATGAGCGTGTTAGGTAATGACTGGAACAAGGCCTATAAAAAATCAGCGCGTGTGGTAGGGGATGTGATTGGTAAATACCATCCTCATGGTGATACTGCAGTTTATGACACCATTGTCCGTATGGCGCAACCTTTTGCCATGCGCTATATGTTAATTGATGGTCAAGGTAACTTTGGCTCCGTTGATGGTGACTCACCGGCAGCTATGCGGTACACCGAAGTGCGCATGGCTAAAATTGCCCATGAAATATTAGCCGATCTTGATAAAGAAACGGTTGATTTTGTTGCTAATTATGATGAGTCGGAGTCAGAACCTTCGGTTATGCCTACGCGCTTGCCTACTTTGCTGGTCAATGGCTCTTCTGGAATAGCAGTAGGTATGGCAACAAATATACCACCGCATAATCTGTCTGAAGTGGTAAGTGCCTGTTTGGCATTAATTGATAATCCAGAAAGTAGTATTACTGATTTAATGCAATATATACCAGGGCCTGACTTTCCAACGGCGGGTTTTATTAACGGGGCCTCGGGGATTCATGAAGCTTATATGACAGGACGAGGCAGGATTCATTTGCGTTCGCGTTGTCATTTTGAAGAAAGAGGAGAAGGGCGCCACTCGATTATTGTCGATGAATTACCTTATCAGGTAAATAAAGCACGATTACTGGAAAAAATAGCCGAAATGGTTAAGGATGCCAGGCTTGAAGGCATCAGTGGTTTGCGCGATGAATCGGATAAAGACGGTATGCGCATGGTGATTGAACTGCGCAGAGGTGAGGTGCCTGAGGTGGTACTGAATAACCTTTATAAACAAACACAATTACAAACTGTGTTTGGTATCAATATGGTGGCTATTCGTGAAGGCCGGCCTTATTGTATGAATCTCAAAGATATTCTGGTCGCTTTTATCAATCATCGCCGTGAAATTGTTACCCGTAGAACTATATATCTGTTACGAAAAGCACGTGATAGAGCGCATGTATTAGAAGGTTTGGCTATTGCCTTGGCTAATATTGATGAAATGATTGAGTTGATCAAATCATCAGCTAATCCGGCGGAAGCAAAACAAGGTTTATTAGCTAAAGATTGGGACTTAGGATTAGTTGCTGTTTTATTGGAAAATGCAGATGCGGATCGTACCCGACCTGAAAGCTTGTCGGTTGAATTTGGTGCACATGATAATTTGTATAAACTGTCTGAAGCACAGGCACAAGCGATTCTGGATTTACGTTTACATCGTTTAACCGGACTTGAACAAGAAAAGATAGTTAAAGAGTACCAGGAATTACTCGAATTAATTGATGGTTATCTGGAAATTCTAGGCAGTGATATTCGCTTAATGGAAATAATTCATGAAGAATTAGTCGAAATTAAAGAAAAGTATTCAGATGATCGTCGCACAGAAATTCTACAGGATCATTTGAACTTATCGGCTGAAGACTTAATTACCGAAGAAGATATGGTAGTGACTATGTCTCATGAGGGTTATGTTAAGTCGCAACCTTTAACCGACTACAAATCCCAGCGTAGAGGTGGACGAGGTAAGTCGGCAACGGCTACCAAAGAAAAAGATTTTGTCGAAAAACTGATTATTGCCAATACCCACGATACTATTTTGTGTTTCTCTTCATCGGGTAAGGTTTATTGGTTAAAAGTATTTCATTTGCCAGTGGCCAGTCGTGGCTCACGTGGCAAACCCTTTGTTAATTTATTACCTTTAGAGAAAGGTGAAAAAATTAATGCCATGTTAACCGTACGTGAATACACGGAAGACAAGTTTATCTTTATGGCAACAGCTACAGGTACGGTCAAGAAAACGCCCTTAAAAGAATTTGAAAGACAGCGTGCCAATGGCAAAATAGCCATTGATTTGCGTGATGATGACACACTGGTGGGTGTGGCAGTTACCGATGGGCAACAAAACGTATTGTTATTCAGTAGTGCCGGCAAGGCTAATTGTTTTAATGAAACCGATGTGCGTTCTATGGGGCGTACTGCAAAAGGGGTGCGAGGTATTCGTCTAAAAGATG
>CAZNGU010000299.1:0-3820 GCA_964572325.1 uncultured Methylomarinum sp. | reverse complement strand
TGACCCCAGTTATAATGGATTTTTATTGCAGGGAGACTTCATTTTTTTGTTCCATTTTATGGTTTGCAGGATTTAGGTATTTTTTTTATTTCCCTGAAACGACTGATTCCTAAACGGTAATAATAAACATTGAACAAAACCAACTTCTGGCTGGTTTCTGTATTCTGGCAATCCAATATCCAGTTTTAATTGACCTTTTTCAGATTCAGCTCGATAGGTTTTAAAGAGTCTATCCCACAAAGAAATTGAAAAACCATAGTTGCTGTCGGTTTCTGACCTTATCACTGAGTGATGAATACGATGCGTATCGGGCGTAATGACAAACCAACGTAATAAAGCATCTAACTTTACCGGAAGGTTAATATTACTGTGATTAAATGTAGCTGTTGCATTAAGGATGATTTCAAATGCTATGACTGCAACAGGGCTGGCACCCATCAAATAAATACAGGCTACTTTATAGCCCATAGAGATCATGATTTCCAATGGATGAAAGCGAACCGCTGTACTGGCATCAAATTCCAGATCAGTATGGTGTACTTGATGCAAACGCCATAAGAGTGGCCACTTATGACTAAGAACATGCTGACAATAGATGGCTAAATCAAGAAATAATAAGGTGATGAGTACACTTGCCCACGCCGGCAAAGATAATTGGTTTAATAGCCCCCATGACTGCTCCATTGCATTGACAGCGCTTAAATAAGCCAATCCACCGATTGTTACACGCATTAAAACCATATTACTTAATGCCAGTCCCAGATTGATAGGCCAGCGTTTTTTACGACCAATGCTTTGTTGTCTTCTGGGGCTAAAATATTCCCAGCTAATCATTAAAATAAAAATACCCAGTGCAACTGAGATTCGAATCAAGTTTTCCATAATTGTCCTTTTACATAATGCATGTGTAGCGTTGTCTAGTTCCCACAGTCTCCGTGGGAATTCATATTAGGACGCTGAGCGTCACAAACTGCATTCCCACCAGAGCATAGGAACGAGAGTTACGAGAGTATAATGCACACAGTGTTAACAAAATATATTATGCGCCCAAAGGTTTAAATAATTCAGTCAAGTCTTCCGAAGTCAATTTTGTGGACTGCTCTTTCTTACTTCCATTATAAATACTGTCAGCCAACGCACGTTTTTTCTCTTGCATTGCCAATATTTTTTCTTCTACTGTATTTTCTGTCATTAATTTATACACAAATACCGGCTTGTCCTGGCCGATTCGATGCGCTCTATCGGCAGCCTGTGTTTCTACCGCAGGATTCCACCAGGGGTCATAAATAATAACAGTATCTGCCTCGGTTAAATTCAAACCTACCCCACCCGCTTTTAAGCTAATTAAAAAGACATCGGCTTCACCACTTTTAAAGCGTTCTATCGCCTCATCCCTTTTTTTAGTTTGTCCGGTGAGTTTGCTATATTCAATATTCCTGCTCTTTAGCTCCGTTTCTATTAAAGCAATCATGCGGGTAAATTGCGAAAAAACCAGAATGCGTCGACCTTCTTCTAGTTGTTCAGGCAACATCTCCATCAGCAAATCCAGTTTTGCCGATTCTGTCACTTTTTTTGCCTCTTTTAGCGATACTGTCCGTGGATCACAGCAGGTCTGGCGTAATTTTAACAAGGCATCCAGAATAGTAATCTGACTACGAGCCAGGCCTTTATCCGCAATGGCATCACGAACCCGTTTCTCCATGGTAATACGAATGCTTTCATACAATGTCGCCTGTTTTTCGTATAAAGGTACCGATCGTATCATTTCGGTTTTAGGTGGCAGTTCTGTGGCAACTTCCTGTTTGGTTCTGCGTAACATAAAAGGTTGCAAGCGTTTAGACAGACGTTCTCTTTGTTGTGAGTCGCCGTGTACTTCTATCGGCGTACGATAGATTTTTTTAAAGGTTTTACTATCACTTAAAAAACCCGGCATCAAAAAGTCAAATTGCGCCCACAATTCCCCTAAATGATTTTCCATTGGAGTACCGGTTAAACACAGGCGATGCTGAGTTTTAATCTCCCTGACAGTACGTGCTGCTTGCGATCGTGGATTTTTTATCACTTGTGCTTCATCCAGTATTAAATAGTAATACTGTTCGGCAATGAGCACATCTTTATCGCGAGGTAATAAAGGATAAGTGGTCAACACACAGTCATAATCTCTGATTTTATCAAAATGCTGTTTGCGCTCAGTGCCTTGTAAGGTCAGTATTTTTAAATCTGGAGTAAAACGCTCGACCTCTCTACGCCAATTACCCATTAAACTGGTAGGTGCAATAATCAAACAGGGCCGATTCAGCCGCCCTGCCTGTTTTTCTACCAATAGATGAGTCAGGGTTTGAATGGTTTTCCCCAAACCCATATCATCAGCCAGAATACCGGCAAAATTATATTCTCTAAGAAACTGTAGCCAGTTTAAACCTTGTTGCTGATAGTCTCTCAGCGTTGCATTGAGTCCATCCGGTGTCGAAATATTTTCTATGCCTTTAAAGTTTTTTAGTTTTTTGCCCGTTTCAATCAGCTCTTTGCCACCGTTTAAACTAAAAATACCGTAGCTATGCGCTTCTAAATCAGCTAAAGAAGCCGCATCAAACCGTGATAATGTTAATCCACCGTTATCATTCATTGAATGCGTGTCAAACAATTCATAAACAATTTTCAAAAAAGGCTTGAGCTGACTAGAAGGAAGATTAATATAACGATGTGGTTCTATAGCAATATTCAGATTCTCGGGTAAATCATCCAGATCATAGTCTTCCAGAACAGGCATTATTAATGGCAATAACGGCACAGCCTGACCATTAACATTAATCTTAAAATTCATCTCAAACCAGTCATTATCGCTTTCTTCAATATCCGCATGCCAATCTTCGGCTTGTTCAAAACTGAGTTTAAAATTTTCTTTGGTCTCAACTATCCAACCTTGTTCAACTAGCACAGGTAATGTATCCTGAATAAACTCAGCCCAACGACTAGCACTATCCATAACAGATTTTTCAGCCGGACTAAATAAGATCAACTCTTTAATGCTATCCAGTTCTGTTATAACAAACTCCTTTTCCAACAGTTGTTTAATGGCACTATATTCTGCTTCAATGTCTCTTTCTACCTGATAAATACCCTGTTCTGTTTTTACCATTGATATCGGTTCGGGACTATATGCAGAAGTGCTTATGCCATCATAAACAAAATTCATTTTTATAAAATGACTGTATTGTGTCTGGCTTAACTGAGCACCAAATAGAGTGATTTTAGGTACTGGTTTAAATCCAGAAATCTCAATGGTTTCAATTTTTTTAGGCGCCGGTAAAGGAATATCAGAAAGTTCCAGGGTTAAACGCTGACTAAATTCATCGACATATTGCTCAGGTACTTCTGGAATAGTCAGTATTTTTTTTAATTGACCAAAACTACTATTTAAAGATGCTATAGTCCCTAAGGTACTTTGTACCTCATCTATGTATAAAGGCGGATCGGTTAAAATCAATTGCGCTGCAGGTTCTATTACATAGTTAAGTTTATAGTCTTGATTTGGTTTTTGCTGCCAGTTAAATTCCAGTTTACGCTCATCATCCAATTGCAATGGCGGTGTTTGGGTGTTTTGCCAGAATAGACGTCCCGTTTCTACTAGTTTGGATAAGGCAATAAACCCCGCACTGCCTTCAAGCTGTGGCTCGCCCT
The DNA here is from genome assembly GCA_964572325.1 of uncultured Methylomarinum sp. GTDB lineage: Bacteria > Pseudomonadota > Gammaproteobacteria > Methylococcales > Methylomonadaceae > QPIN01. The sequence goes on along the minus strand of CAZNGU010000299.1, from coordinate 139 downwards.
GGTAAGTCACTTCTAGACTATAAAGAATACGGGCAATTTCCTGGTCAATCGGCTGAATATAATTGGCATAACTGTAGCTGTAGCGCAAATTATTTAAGGTGGTTTTACGCCCTTTATTAAGCCCGCCTTTTTTATTGAT
>CAZNGU010000298.1:0-3840 GCA_964572325.1 uncultured Methylomarinum sp. | reverse complement strand
CGTGAGCAGGAGCGGAAGCTTTGCCTACAGGGATGGCAAAGATTGCTCCTGGCAACCTATAGAAGCGACTAAAACGGCATGAGGCTTCGGTATTACTCTTTGCAAAAGATCCCCGTGTGCCATTTACTAATAATAGAGCTGAGCACGATTTGAGAATGGCGAAAGTAAAGCTAAAAGTATCGGGCTGTTTCCGTTCTGAGGTTTATGCTCATGCCTAATGCTTTATTTCAGCTTAGCTGCAAACAATAACAAGAAAAGGTGATAATCCTTTTCTTGCCATTCAAATGGCCTGGCTGGAGAATCTCTTTAGTGAGGGGGCGGATAGTTACCAAGTTGTCATGCTTTTTTCTTTTCAGCTTCGTAAACCAAAAGCGGTTCAGACTCGCCTAAAATAACACTTTCATCAATGACGACTTTACTGATATTGTCTGCAGAAGGGATTTCATACATGGTGTCTAGCAGAATGTTTTCAACAATAGTTCTAAGTCCTCTGGCACCGGTTTTTCTATGCATTGATTTTTTGGCAATTTCAATCAGTGAATTGCCTCTAAATTCCAGCTCGGCTCCTTCCATTGCAAACAAATGCTGATACTGTTTGATTAATGCGTTTTTAGGTTCTGTTAATATTTGAACCAATGCAGCTTCATCCAATTCTTCCAAGGTGGCAACAACCGGAAGGCGGCCTACAAATTCAGGGATCAAACCGTATTTGATCAAGTCTTCTGCTTCAATCTGAGAAAAAAGTTCACCTACATTTTTTTCTTCAGCCTTGCTTTTAATTTCTGCAGAAAAACCAATTCCACCTTTTTCAGTACGATCTCTAATTACTTTATCTAGGCCGGCAAAAGCTCCGCCTACAATAAACAGGATGTTTGCGGTATTGACTTGTAGAAATTCCTGCTGTGGATGTTTTCTTCCTCCTTGTGGAGGAATAGATGCAACCGTGCCTTCAATTAATTTTAATAAAGCCTGTTGTACGCCTTCACCTGATACATCCCGGGTGATCGAAGGATTATCTGATTTTCGGGTGATTTTATCAATCTCATCAATATAAACAATCCCTGTTTCAGCTTTTTCTACATCATAATCACATTTTTGCAGTATTTTCTGAATGATATTTTCAACATCTTCACCCACATAACCTGCTTCTGTTAATGTAGTTGCATCAGCGATGGTAAAAGGTACATCCAGCAATCTAGCCAATGTTTCAGCTAATAATGTTTTGCCAGACCCTGTAGGGCCGATTAACAAAATATTAGACTTTGCCAGTTCTATTTCATCTTTCTGACTATTACTTCGCAGGCGTTTGTAGTGATTATAAACGGCAACAGAAAGCATTTTTTTGGCATTTTCTTGGCCGATAACATAATTGTCAAGCTCTGCTTTTATTTCTTTAGGCTTGGGTAATTCGCCTTCGGTAAATTCGTTCTCTTCTTGTAATTCGTCTCTGATAATGTCATTACATAACTCTACGCATTCATCACAAACATAGACAGAGGGTCCTGCAATCAGTTTTCTGACTTCATTTTGACTTTTACCGCAAAAAGAACAATAGAGTAACTTCTCATCATCCTTACTTTTTTTGTCTTTACTCATAAATTCAAGCTCCTACAAGAATAGATTGGCTATAGCCTAAGAATATATTGAAACAACGAAAATTACCAATTTTAATCTGTATCACCCGACTCTCTGTTTGATAAAACTTTGTCTACCAAGCCATATTCAACAGCATCCTGAGCACTTAAAAAGTTATCTCTATCAGTGTCCTGCTGGATTTTTTCAACCTTTTGTCCGGTATGGTGGGATAAAATATTGTTTAGTTTTTCTCTCACCAGAAGAATTTCTTTGGCATGAATATCAATATCAGAGGCTTGTCCTTGAAAACCACCTAAAGGCTGATGAATCATGACTCTTGAATGAGGTAGGCAATAACGCTTGTTTTTAGCACCGGCTGTTAGTAATAAAGACCCCATGCTGGCAGCTTGGCCAATACACATAGTGCTGACATCAGCTTTTATGAATTGCATGGTATCGTAAATTGCCATGCCTGCAGTTACCGAGCCACCGGGCGAATTTATATACAAGTGGATGTCTTTATCAGGATTTTCTGATTCAAGAAATAATAACTGGGCAACTACAAGATTGGCCATGTAATCTTCTACTTGTCCCACCAAAAAAATCACTCGTTCTTTTAATAGCCGAGAATAAATATCATAAGAGCGCTCACCTCTAGCGGTTTGTTCTATTACCATCGGCACTAGCCCACCAGCAGCCTGAGGAGAATTTAATGATGAGCTTAGCGGATCAAAACGGTTATATTGGTTCATGGTTACCTTAAATAGTTTTTTATGCTTGTTTTTCCATGATATCGGCAAAAGTCACCGATTCATTAGAAACCTTTGCCTGGTCAACAATCCATTCAATGGTTTGCTCTTCTAATACCATTTGCTTGATTTCATTTAATCGTTTTTCATCGGAATAATACCAGTCAATCATATCAGACGGTGTATCATAATTTTTAGCCATGTCTTCCAGCGTGCTGCGAACTTTGTCATCATCAATCATTATTTGGTTTATTTGAATTACCTCTCCTAAAATCAGGCCTAAAGCGACTCTACGCCTGGCCTGTTCTTCAAAAAGTTCTTTGGGCAAATCCAGGTCGTCCACACTCATATTCTGCTGTTTTGCATTTGCCTGATAAGGTTTCATAATATTTTCAACTTCTTGATCTATCAAAGCATTTGGTACGGTAACTTTAACTTTTTTATATAAGGCATCCATTACGGATTTTTTAAGAGCATCTTTTAAGCCTTGCGCTAATTCCTGTCCCATATTAGATTGAATATCTGCAGTAAAAGAATCTAAGGTGCCATCTTCAACACCATAGGTTTTAATAAACTCAGTATCAATTTCAGGTAAAATGGCTTCTTTTACTTCAATTACTTCAACTTCAAATTCAGCGGGTTTTCCTGCCAGTTCATTATTGCCACTATATTGTTCAGGAAAAGTAATGGTAAATGTTTTTTTTGCGCCGGCTTCCAGGCTAATTAATTCATCCTCAAAGCCTGGAATCATTTTTTTAGAGCCAATCTCGACTTCAAAATCCTCTACTTTTCCGTCAGTAAAATTTTCGCCTTCACAAACACCTGAAAAAGTTATAGTGACCTGATCACCTTTTGTAGCTGCACGCTCAACCACTTGCCATTTTTTCTTTTGATCCCTTAATTTAGCGATCATGGCATCTACATCGGTTTGCTGAACAGTTGCCGTAGGCTTGTTAATTTCTAGTTCAGGTATTTTATCCAGTAAAATCTCTGGGTACACTTCAAATTCAGCGGTATATTCAAACCCTGTGGTTTCTTTGCTGGGGTGAATATGCGGATGCCCTGCTGGGTTTAGGTCTTGTTCTTTTAGTGCGTCAAAATAAGTGGTTTGAATCAAATCGCCGGTAATCTCGCCTCTTACCCGTTCTGAATACATTTTTTTTACAACACGTACTGGCACCTTACCAGGACGAAAGCCATCAATTTTAACTTCACGAGCCAAGGACTTAAAACGAGATTCCATCTTTTCCTGAATCATATCTTCAGGGAGAGTGACAGTCATTTTACGACTCAATTCCGATGTCTTTTCGACAGAAACTTGCATTATTTTACCTCAAACATTGTGAAATTTTTTGAATTGCCAGTGAGTGGAAACTCAAATTTGCTAACTGAGAAATTAACGATGACTATCGTTAACCTAAAAAGTGGTGCGAGCGGAGAGACTTGAACTCTCACATCCTAAGATACTGGAACCTAAATCCAGCGCGTCTGCCAATTCCGCCACGCTCGCTTAAAT
>CAZNGU010000297.1:0-3862 GCA_964572325.1 uncultured Methylomarinum sp. | reverse complement strand
CCTTAAAACTGGCACTGCAAGATGCCTCACTGGATGCATCAGCCATAGACTATATTAGTGCACATGGTACAGCGACAGATCGAGGAGATATAGCAGAAAGTCATGCCACAGCCGCTGTTTTTGGCAATAACATAAAGATCAGCTCGATAAAAAGCTACACAGGGCATACCTTAGGCGCTTGCGGAGCAATCGAAGCCTGGGCGGGCATTCAAATGATGAATGAAGGCTGGTTTCACCCTACCGCGAACCTGTGTCATATTGACCCGCAATGTGCAGAGCTGGATTATATACAAGGCGATATTCAGCAGATTGATTGTGAATACATCATGAGTAATAATTTTGCTTTTGGCGGTATTAATACTTCCTTGATATTTAGACGGGTTTGAATATCACTTTTCTATAGAACCTGTTCAAGATCGTTAAGAGCTGTTGCCAATTGTGTGCGGACGGAGCGCAGAAACCGGAGTTTACACTGAGTAAATGAGGGTTTTGAGAGCCGCCCAAGCAATTGGCATTAGCGCAATAGATCTTGAATAGGTTCCTCGATCAATGCCTTTGGCTCATTAGTTGCTGTGCACGTTTGTCAGCACCTGACGGAAGATTGGTAACGGGTGTATTTAACCATATATTAATATCATTCCACAGGATCGAAGCCTGTAAGTCTCGAAGCAACATATGATAACCATTTTCATAAATAGCAATGGTATGTTGCCTGGTTTCTGTATCCGTTTTTAAATTTTTCAGGAATTGATAGGTAGGCTTTTTTGGAATGATTTCATCTTTTTCACCATAAAGGAATAGTGTTTTTTCGCTAATACGAGTGGCATTTGATAGTGCGCGATCCATTAAATTTGTTAAGCCATAAAGGCTTTCTACCCGAGTTGCCTGAATAACTAGTGGATCACGACTTAATACCCGTAACATTTCAATATTATCTGAAGGCTTAATTTTCAGCCCACTGCCTGTTAATGTCATCCAGGGAACGGTATGAGATAAAGACCACAAAAGCATATTTTGATACCAGGGCATTGTTTGTCTGCCCCATACGGCAGGAGCTACAAGAACAATACCACTAATAGGCAGGTTTTCGGCTTGTGTTACTGTAGAAATAACAACCGCACCTCCCATGCTTTCACCTAATAGATAAATAGGTATATCAGGGTGTTTGTTTTTGATTAGCTGGATAAAGCATACTAAATCAGAAATTAATGTTTCTGTACCTGCCCATAATCCACGGTTAGGCGTATTACCAAATCCTCTTTGGTCGTAGGCATAAGAAATAGTATTGTTTTGACTAAAATAATCCCCTGCTTGTTGAAAGAAATTACTGTAATCATTAAAACCATGTAAGGCAATCAGTACATTTTTTATTTCCTGATCAGGTAGTTGCCATTTTTTTAGCGGTAACTTTGTACCATCCGGAGTAATAAAAAAATCACGCTCAATATGTGCTGTTGTTATAGAGGGTTTAGCAGGATGAATCATAGGGGTGCAGGCCAGTAGGTTGGATAAAAATAGCAGCAAAGCTAGCTTTATTTTGTAGGCTAATTTTTCTTTTTTCATTAATAACTAATAGCTTTAGTCATAAGGACTTAAGCTCTGTTTTAGGTTTTGATTAATTGTCTGACTGTATAGTAGCTCATAAATTCTTTGCTGAGCCTATTTTACGCGGTACCCAAGCATTGATGATGGTTTTCCCGTATCACGCCCTTTCTGCATTTAACAAATCAATAACAGCTGAGGTTTCAGGGCGTATCCCTCGCCAGCAATAAAAAGCTTCAGCGGCCTGCTCTACTAACATTCCCAAGCCATCCAGGCTTTTCCTGGCTTTCTGCGTCTGCCCCCATAATACAAAAGCCGTGGGTTTATTAGCGTAAGCCAGGTCATAACAACATCCGTTTTTAGCGAGAATATTCTGACCTAAAGGGGGTAATTCACCTGTTAAACTTGCTGAGGTTGCATTTAAAATTAAATCAAATTGCTGAGTTTTGATGTTTTCATAACTAAACCCTTTAATGTCGCCTAATTGCGCAAAGTCATGACTTAGCGTTATAGCTTTTTCTACCGTACGGTTTGCTATGACAATATTTTTTGGGGACTGTTGCATAAGCGGCTCAATAATCCCCCGGCTGGCACCGCCCGCCCCTAAAATTAGGATTCTACAGTCTGATAAAGAAATTGAATGATTGTTTGTTAAATCGGCTACCAAGCCAATACCATCTGTATTGTCACCTAATAAGCTACCATCCTCTTGTAGTATCAAGGTATTTACTGCTTTACTGAATTGCGCACGCTTTGATAAATATTCAGCGCGTTGCCAGGCCAGTTCTTTTAAAGGAACGGTACAATTTAAACCTTTACCACCTTGCTCAAGAAACTGTTGCACTGCTGACTCAAATGAATCAGCTGGCACATCCTGTGCTTCATAACTCAATTGTTGCTGTGTTTGTTCTGCAAATAATTGATGGATGCGGGGGGATTTACTGTGATTAATGGGATGACCAAAGACAGCGTATTTATCAAGTAACGGCATGGTGGTTATTTTAAAAAATTCAACTAAGTACAAAGGTATAGTAATATCTAGTTTCCTCGGTCTCCGTGGGAATTCATCTATGGACGCTCCCGCATCCCGTGACGCAGAGCGTCACTCACGGCATTCCCATGCAGAGCATGGAAACGAGAAGAAACAATTAATAAAGCAGTTATTCCAGTAACCATTGAGCAACAGACTTAGCATAATAAGTCAGAATGGCATCACTGCCGGCACGTTTAAAAGCCAGTAATGATTCCAGAACCACTTGTTTCTCATCAAGCCAGCCATTAATGGACGCGGCTTTTAACATGGCATATTCACCGCTCACCTGATAAGCTAGTGTGGGCACGGCAAATTGTTCTTTAGCACGTCGGATTATGTCCAAATAAGGCATGCCAGGCTTAACCATAATCATATCAGCACCTTCCTGCAAATCCAGCTGAATTTCGCGTAAGGCTTCATCTGAATTGGCTGGATCCATCTGATAACTGTATTTATTACCTTTTCCCAAATTTTCTGCAGAACCTACGGCATCCCTAAAAGGCCCATAAAAACTGGATGCATATTTTGCAGAATAGGCCAAAATTTGGGTATTGGTATATTGATTTGATTCTAAAACTGATCTTATAGCCGCAATACGGCCATCCATCATATCGGAAGGAGCAACAATATCCACACCCGCCTCTGCATGTGACAAAGCTTGTTTAGCTAAAACCTCAACCGTTTCATCATTCAACACATAGCCAGCATCATTGATAAGGCCATCTTGTCCATGCGTGGTAAAAGGATCTAATGCAACATCCGTTATAATTCCCAAATCAGGTGCGGCCTTTTTTAACGACCTTACACAACGTTGAGCCAACCCCTCAGGATTGTACGCTTCACGCGCATCCTCTGTTTTTTTATCAGCGGCTATTACCGGAAAAAGGGCTATAGCGGGTACACCTAATTTTGCAACCTGGCAGGCTTCTTTCACTAACAAGTCAATTGAAAGTCTTTCCACTCCGGGCATAGATGCTATTTGTTCCCGTTTATTCTCGCCTTCAATAACAAACACAGGATATATAAGGTCATTAACGGAGAGACTATTTTCTTGCATTAAACGGCGGGAGAAATCATGGCAGCGCATTCTACGCATGCGTGTATTCGGGAAAACAAGGATGTTATTCATTGAAGTCAGGAGGATAATTCAGCCAAATAGAAAAGATAAATTCTAACACTTTGCAGTTATGGCCTTATACTAAAATTTATTATTACAGATAATTTTGTTGATTAGGAATGGGAACGAAATAACTTGAGCAACTAGCGCGGTATTTTTGTTCGTCTTCA
>CAZNGU010000296.1:0-3869 GCA_964572325.1 uncultured Methylomarinum sp. | reverse complement strand
CACCGAATGATGAAATAAGTTTAGTTTTAGTCATGAGATTTCTCCAAAATAAATGTGATGAACAAATGAATAATTATTTGTTTGGTGTATTCTTAATCAGTAACTTCATTACCTCACAGGAAACAAGAGATTGATTCCACAGTGGTTGCAAACTAATAGTCTTATACGTTTTGCAATCACCACATCCAAGTAGCTTAAAAAACTTTGCCTAAGAAAAGATAGAAGGGACAATGATATTTTATTAGCCTACTGCGAAATCAATAGCTTGTGCTCCACTATTTGATTTTGAAGTCACGGATTCAGTTATTTGTCAGTAGTCTCTTGACTACTCACATGGGTTTAGTCGATAGCCAGCTTATTTCCTTACAGAAAAAAATAAAAATAAAAAACTTGTAAGATATAAGGGTTACTTGCGACTAAACATAGTTCGCGTTTAATTAAAGGCTTGCCAGATAAAATGAATAAACGGATTGTAATAATAATTATGCTGAGTTTGTTTTTGACCACACTAGGAACAATTGGCGTAATGGTTTTTCTGGAGATCCAACAAGGAAAGGCTGAAGGCTTGGCCTATGCTAAAAAGCACGATAAACGCGCTTGTGTTAAAGCGGTTATCAAAGGAAAACGAATCTGTACTGAAGCCTCTTGTTTTTTAAAGAATCGTTATTTTTTTCAAACCTGCATGGATAATGCAAGACCTTCTGCCAGCCTTTGTACTAGCGTACCGACGATGGGAAATCTATTTCAATTGGAGGCATGGAAAAATCAACAATGTCAGCAAAAAGGACGCACAGACAGAAACTGCCATCATATATGGCAAAGAGTTAGAAATAGCTGTAAAGCAGAAAAAAAGAAGAGTAGTTAATGGTAACTGGAATAAATATTAATCAATGAGGCGGCGATATGTGCAGTTCACCCAAAGGTTCGAGCCAGTGTTTTAGGCAAACTAAGAGAAAAGAATTTAGTCGCTCAGAATATGAGGCGTATGCCCGCATGATGCGTAGGGCTTCTGCTGTTTATGATCGTATTGAGCAAGAAAAAGCGGAAAGGCGATTAGCAATTGCTAATCAACAATCTGAAGTAGATGTAGAGATAAAAAAGTTACCAAAAGATAAAGATAACGTTCAAATTGGATGGTTTTCAAGTATTAAAACATTTTTCTTGCAAGCTGTTTTTTAGGAGTTGATAGAGCACAGTTTATTACAGAAAGAATAAGTAATAGGAAAAACTAAGGCAACTCGCAATAAATAACCGACCCCGCCTTACTTGCCCCGCTCTCTTCGTTGCGCCTTGAAGACGAATAAAAATCCTGCGCAATCCTGGTAGCTTATTTATTGCGCGTTACCTTACCTGATATTGATGTAACTGTATTCAATTTAGAACAAGTAAAAGGTAAGCACTTTATGCTTTTTTTATGCGATTTGCTGCTTGTCATTTTTGTCAATTACGTATACATCAATTGGTCACACGCTGGCAGGAACTGGATGAGAATGGATTGATTGAGAGGATTTATTATGGTAAAGAGAGTGGAGATCATATGCCGTTTGATAGCGTGAAAGATTTTGCCTCTTTCCAAAACAATTAAGGAATTATTAGTGAAAAAAGCATTATTCGTGGTTTTATTAGTTACTCTTAGTGCTTCATGGGGGTATTTTTCTAAAAATTTAGCACAAACCAAGAGCAGGAAACTGGTGTTGACAGGTTCAAGTACCGTTGCACCTTTAGCCGCTGAAATAGCGAAACGCTTTGAATCCTTACACCCCGGTGTAAGGATTGATGTTCAGACCGGAGGCTCATCTCGTGGTGTTAATGATGTTAGAGCTCAACTTAGTGATATAGGTATGGCATCTCGATCATTAAAACCGAGTGAATCTGAATTATTAAATTTCACTATTGCTTTGGATGGCATCAGTATTATTCTCAATAAAGCGAACCCTGTTACTTCATTAGACAAACAGCAAATAATTGATATTTATAAGGGCAAAATTGTTAACTGGCAACAACTAGGGGGTAACGATGCCAGTATCGTTGTGGTTAATAAGGCAGAAGGCCGTTCAACATTAGAATTATTTTTACATTATTTTGGCTTGCAAAATACAGAGCTTAAACCACATGTGATCATTGGCGATAATCAACAAGGAATAAAAACAGTCGCGGGTAATCCAAACGCAATTGGCTACGTTTCTGTAGGATCTGCCGAATATGAAGCAGGTCATCAAGTTGCAATAAAACTGCTACCTTTGGATGGTGTTATGGCTTCAGTTGAGAATATTCGTAACCGAACCTTTCCGTTATCCAGACCGTTAAATTTAATCACCCGTGAGCCGCCTACAGGTACCATCAAAGAATTTATCGATTTTGCTGGTTCTAATCAAGTAAGTGACCTTGTCGATGCACAATACTTTGTCCCTGTCGCGCATTGATCAGCAGTTAGTCATTGCACTAAAACTCTGTGCTACATTGGTTGCAGGGGTGGTTTTGCTGGTTTTTTTGTTTTTGCTGAGCGAGTCTTTGCCGATATTGACTCAACTACCGATATCACGATTTTTTACCGATCAATCGTGGCACCCCACTCAGTCACTTTATAATATCACCCCCATGTTGTCAGCCTCAGTGCTTTCGACCATAGGAGCTTTATTTCTAGCAACTCCGATGGGGATAGCATCGGCCTTATTTAGTCGCTATTACGCACCCGAATTTTTAGCAGCTTGGTATCGAAGGTTGATTGAACTTTTAGCAGGGATTCCTTCTGTGGTCTATGGCTTTTGGGGACTAACTACACTAGCGCCATTGATAGCATTACTTCATCCACCAGGCGTCAGCTTATTTACTGCGATATTAATTCTCGCCTTGATGATTTTGCCCACCATTGCGTTAACTGTGGATGCCGCACTTATTAGTGTACCCTCGGCGTATTATAGTGGAGCTGTTGCTTTAGGTTTATCTCGATGGCGTATCATTAAAGATGTGGTTTTACCTGCGGCTCAATCAGGCATTGCTGCTGGCATTATGTTAGGTGCTGGTCGAGCAATAGGCGAAACCATGGCGGTATTAATGGTGGCAGGCAATGTCGTGCAACATCCAAATAGTATCTTTGATTCAGTCCGAACCTTAACCGCCAACATTGCACTGGAAATGGCCTATGCTATGGGTGATCATCGAGCCGCATTGTTTGTTTCAGGCTTAGCCTTAATGTTAATGGTATTAGTGCTAGTCAGTTTGGCTGAGTTTTTCCAGCGGAAGTCGGATTATGTTTAAAAATAAATTAGCGACCGTATTGATCTGGTTAGTTGCACTTATAATCATCATCGTATTTATATGCATACTCACCGATATAATGATTCAAGGAGTGAGTCAGATTTCCTGGGCTTATCTGACTCAAGCACCCAGTGATGCAGGGCGAGAAGGAGGGATTGCTCCTATAATCGTATCAACAGGATTGATTGTATTACTTGCTATCATTATAGCCGCACCTCTGGGGCTGGCAACGGCTGTTTTGTTGTCTGAATTTATGCAGAAAAAAACGCTATTTGGTCGTTTTATTGAACGTTGTTTAGATGTGTTAGCGAGCGTGCCATCGATAGTCTTTGGTTTATTTGGTAATGCCTTTTTTAGTCTTTATTTAGGTCTGGGGTTTTCTATTTTGTCAGGGGGGTTAACATTAGCTTGTATGGTATTGCCTATTTTAATTCGTACGGCTGTTGAAGGCCTACGTGCTGCACCTGATGACTATCGATATTCAGCCGCTGCATTAGGCATGACACGATATGCCGCACTGATCCATTTATTATTGCCTGCGGCCACACCCGCTATTGTTGCGGGTTTGATGTTAGGCATAGGTCGAGCAATGGCTGAGACTGCTGCATTAA
>CAZNGU010000295.1:0-3895 GCA_964572325.1 uncultured Methylomarinum sp. | reverse complement strand
GTTTGAATGCTTTTGTGGACAGTTTTGCAGAAACTGAAGAATAAAAGGTTGTATGATTTATCCAGGAATTGAGGTGTTGCCTCTCCCCATAGAAAATATAGGGTTTTTCTAAAAATTATCCTCTAAGTCTTTTTTCCAAAGAGGGAGGATATATACTAAAAATCACTCGCTCATGTTTTTTTCAGTCCTGTCATTTGTAATCGGCATTATTGTTGTTCAACAATTTTCTGCATTGCCTGAAACTATTTGGATTTTATGTCTTTTTGTTTTAATGCTCTGTTCTGCTTGTCTATGCTATTGGCGACTGATGTTTTTCGTTATGGGAGTGTTGTGGGTTTGTTGTTTTGCCGGATTTCGTTTGGCAGACAGATTGTCAGAACATCTGGAAGGGCGACATATTCAAGTTGAAGGCCGGGTGGTGGGTTTGCCTCAAAATGATGAACGTAGAGTGCGTTTTGATTTTGCTATATCAAAATCAAAGTTAGAAGCAAGATTTCCTGAAAAAATACGATTAAGCTGGTTTTTTCCAAAGCAACAGGTAAGGGCTGGGCAATATTGGCAATTTACTGTCAAATTAAAAAAACCTCATAGCCGTTTTAACCCGGGTGGTTTTGACTATGAAAAAAGGTTGTTCATGCAAAATATTGGTGCGACAGGCTACATTAAAAGTAATCCTCCTCCCCGATTAGTATCAACCGATTCAAGTTGTCAAAATTTTGATTGTCTACGTCAGATCATTGCAGATAATCTGACAGAATTAATAGGCCATGCTGAAAATAGTGGGGTAATAAAGGCATTAACCATTGGCGAACGACATGATATAAGTCATAAACAATGGGAAATATTCCGTAAAACGGGCACGATACACTTAGTAGCAATATCTGGTTTACATATTGGCCTGGTTGCTGGCCTGGTATATTTATTGGCATTAAAAACAAGCATAAGACTGACTAAGACCTCTCCGCAGGTTTTTGCCGCTATTTTTGCGATAATTTCTGCATTATTTTATGCTGCGTTAGCAGGCTTTTCTCTTCCTACCCAACGTGCATTATTAATGTTGACCATTGCAATGGCTGCAATTAGCTGGCAAAGAAATATCAAGCCAGTGAATACATTGGCACTTACCATGCTTATAGTATTAATATTTGATCCATTGGCAGTACTATCAGCAGGATTCTGGCTTTCATTTTTAGCGGTGGTACTCATTGTCTACAGTTTGGCTGGTCGATTAGGAAAGACAGGATATTGGCAAACGGCTATAAAAATTCATTGGGTAACGGCAATAGGATTAGCCCCTATATTACTGTTTTATTTTCAACAAGTTTCCACTATTGCCCCTCTTGCAAACTTATTGGCTGTTCCAGTTGTCAGTTTGTTAGTAGTACCTTTATGTTTGTTTGCAGTGTTGTTAATGTCTTTTTCGCCTACGTTAGCAGAACATGTCTTTATATTAGTAGATACTATATTGCAGGTTTTATGGTCCGTTTTAGCAGAAATTGCCCAGTTACCGTATGCCAGTGTTAGCACTGCTTTGCTTCCATTTTACACAATACCTTTGGCCCTGTTGGGTGTGTTTATTCTGTTGTCACCAAAAGGAATGCCGGTGCGTTGGTTGGGATTGGTGATGCTATTACCCTTGCTCTTTGTCGATGAAAACAAGCCAGAGCAGGGTGAAGTCACAATGACTCTGTTAGATGTAGGCCAAGGGTTATCAGCCGTTATTGAAACAAGTAAGCATGTTTTAGTATTTGATACGGGAGCAAAATATTCAAACCAGTATGATATGGGGGATGCTGTTGTTATTCCTTTTCTCAACAGTAAAGGCATTAATTCCGTTGATACATTACTGATTAGTCATGGTGATAATGATCATATTGGTGGAGCTGAGTCAGTTATTAAACAAAAACGGGTGAAAAAAATACTGACTAGTGTGCCAATGATGCTGGCTCAATATCTACCCGTGAAGTGCCAAGCAGGGCAATCATGGGATTGGGATGACGTTAAATTTGAAATACTTTGGCCGGTACAGAATTATTTGAGTGAGAATAATAATTCGTGTGTCCTTAAAGTTAGTTCTAAGCGGGGCAGTTTTTTATTGACAGGCGACATCGAAGCAGAAGCGGAGAATGGGCTAGTAAAAAAATATGCACAACAATTAGAGAGTGACTTTTTAATAGCTCCCCATCATGGCAGTAAAACTTCATCGACGTTAACGTTTTTAAAATGGGTTAACCCTACTATTGTTTTAATACCATCAGGATATCGAAATCGTTTTTCTTTTCCCCATCAGGAAGTGCTCAAACGATATCAGAAAGCAAATACAGGCTGGATGAATACAGCAGATGATGGCGCACTTATAGTAGAAATGACAAAAGATCTGCTAGAAGTGACTTCGATACGTAGAAAACGAACCAAATACTGGAATTAATGCGGTTTCCTGCTATTTTTATATGAGTTAGGCTTAAAAAATGGATACAACGATGAAATGTTTGATTGTTGACGACAGTAGAATGTCGCGAATGATGTTAAAGAAGATTATAAGTACAGCTCATCCAGATTGGGAGGTTTTGGAAGCGAGTGATGGACAGCAAGCAATTGATATGGCAGAAGGGTCTGAGCTGGATATTATTTTTCTGGATTTTAATATGCCAGTAATGAATGGTGGCGACGCAGCAAAAATATTACGGCCACAATTTCCTGGTTCAAAAATGGCTTTTTTAACAGCAAATATCCAGGAATCAATAAAAAATCTGGCTATAGACCTTAAAATCGATTTTATTCCTAAGCCTATTACGGAAGGCAAAATTTTAAAATATGTTGGATAAAGCACCTGTATTAGACGATTTTTATGTTGATGCTGTTGCAGAAGTGCTTAATATAGGTATGGGTAGTGCTGCGGCCGCACTTAGTGAAATGATTAATGATGAAGTCAAATTAAGCGTACCAGGAGTTGAATTTGTTAGTCGCCTGGAAGCGGCTCATATTATTGGCAGTAAAGCAAAGACGGATGTTAGTGGCGTTCATCAGCATTTTCAGGGGGCTTTCGATGGTGAGGCCATGTTATTGTTTCCCGAAGAGCAGAGTCATGAACTGATCAGAGCAGTTTTGCAACAAGATGATGTTGCTTTGCAGGATTTGACGGACATGGAGCAGGAGGCGATGACAGAAATTGGAAATGTTATTCTTAATGCCTGTTTATGTAGCATGGCGGATATGTTTGGTAAGGAAATGCAGGGAGAGATACCTGAGTTTGTTCAGGGTTCGTTAGCACGGGTTTTTTCAGCTGAAAGTTTGCTGGAACAGACAGAGGCTATTGTTTTATTGTTGAATATGGATTTTGCGGTTGATACGAAGAACATTCAAGGATATGTAACATTTTTGATGGATGTTGATTCTGTAGGTCAGTTTAAAGAAAATATTGAAACTATTTTAGGGATATAGCTTAGTTATGTCCCTAAAAGTCTCGAGTTTTTGTAAAATCGATACGGAAATTAACTATGGGGCAATTTTAAAAAATATTTTTTCTGATAGTGAAATAGGCCTTATTGTGCTGGATTCTAACCGTCATGTTGTCAATTGGAATCCATGGTTTAGCAAATACAGTGATATTGACATTAATAAAGTCATTGGTAAGAGCCTGATTGATATTTTTCCTGTTCTGGAAAAAAGTAGTATTCAACGTGCGACCCATTCAGCCATAGAAAATGGTATGACATCTGTTGTTTCACATACTTTAAATCGTAAGCCTTTTCCACTAAAAAATAGTTCTGACCAGGCTATACATCAGCAGGTTTTAGTTAAACCTTTTTTGCTGGAAAATCAACAGCGATATTGCTTAATACAGATTACCGATGTAAGTGCGGCAGTCAATCGTGAAAATCAACTTATTGAACAA
>CAZNGU010000294.1:0-3897 GCA_964572325.1 uncultured Methylomarinum sp. | reverse complement strand
CCATCCATTCTGTTAAAGGCATGGAATTTAGTCATGTATTTATCCTTGATGGCAACTGGTCTACCCCAGCAACAGAAGAGCAAAGGCGTTTATTATATGTAGCCATGACCCGTGCAAAAGAAACCCTTTGTTTGCTGCAAAGACAGGATTTGAATAACCCATATTTACAATCGATAAATGGTGACTTTGTATTGCAACGTAGCAGTGAAGCTGAAACCAGCCATTCAATAACTTTGAAAAATAAGCAATACTCCATACTGGGGTTAAAAGACTTCGACTTAGCTTATGCAGGCAGTTGTACAGAACGGCACCCTATTCATCAAGCCTTGGCCAAACTAAATATTGGTTCAGAAGTAGAGCTATACAATCAAAATGGTAAGGTTGTTGTGCGAAAAGATAATGTGATAATTGCCATGTTGTCCAAAAAAGCCCAGCAGCATTGGCAAAATCAATTAATGCACATACAGTCGGCCAGTATTATTGCGATGATTACCCGTTATAAAACGGACAGTGAAAAAGAATACCATTCGCGTTGTAAAGTAGAACAATGGGAAGTGCCGATGATTGAAGTGATCGTCTCTCGTAGTCCTGATGAAAAAAAGTGAAATCAAGGATTCTGTAAAACTGAATCAAACATACGAGTTAGATGTAGAAGCGTCCGCCCTCGGTGCGATTATCAAACAAGGGCATATGTTGGCTGAAAGTGATACATATGAATAATCAACCTATTTTAATAAAGCGGTTCCAAGTAATTTAGTCTGCAGTTTGATCACTCGTTCAACCCCTTGCAATGCTGCTTGTTCACCATATTGCATTTCAATTTCAGCTTTTACCCTGTCCTTATTTTCCTCAATATCTATTAACATTTGATCAACCGTATTAAGTATTCGTCTTGGTCTTATCTGGCATTGATTGGCCAGTTCTATCAGATTGTCTTTTGATACCTGCTTAGGATCTTTTTGATTCCCTATATATAACGCTAGACTATCGTCTAAATGCACAAGGGCTCGAGTGCAAACAAGATCATAAAAGGGCGCCAAACGCGTTTCATTATCTTGATAAAGAAATGAAATGTTTTTTATATGCGCATCTGAATTACCTGCAATCAGATTGAATATTTGCCATTTTAAAAGCTGTTCTGCATCAATTAACGGATTGGCCGAATGTTCTATGATTAATTGATGGCATTGAGCAAAATTAGGCGTGTTTGTATGCTGGTATTTTTCTTTTAGCCCTAAAGCCTGGCAAAAATCTTCTTGATGAACTCTTAAGGTTCTATCCCCTGTTTTTCTATCGTATCGTCTAGATAATGTGTAATTAGAATCATTCAAAAATCTCAATTGAATATCAACTGTATTCAACCCTATGGCTTTAGCTAACCAGGTTGTATAAACCTCATACAGTGGTACATTTTTAAAATGACTAACTTCAAATTTGAGAATATATGTTGATGGTGTTTGCTTAATGGGTAAGTAAATATCATTGTCTTTCAGGTGTACTGTTATTTTGTCTTGAGCACCTGCTAATGAAAGTCTGGGTTTATCCTCAAGGCTCATAGAAGCACCGTGCGTTTCTATAATTTTACCAAGCGTTTCATGGTCTGGTTTTTCATAATATTGATTAAGATCGGGTTCTTTTTCTATGGGTAGAATAGAAATGGCACCCGCACATTCACTGCCGATTTCCCTTAATAAATCAAAATCAGTATCAGGACATCTCAACCTCTTATACAGTCTTTCTCTTGCCGATGCTTCAGGCAACAGATTTGCAAAAAATCGATGGGCTTTTAAATCATCTATTGTTTTATTTAAGGGCAGACTGATTGAAAGAGGAAATTTATTCCAGCTATCATCATATTTGAATGACATGACATCCCGTTCATTTCGCCACAAATAACCAACTATTTGATCTTCAAACCAGACATTTAATTCATCCGTAATCATTTGCTACCTCGTGGAACAATACGGATTTCTAGGCCTAAAAATTTAAGAATCTGCAATACCTTGCCAACCTGACAGGTTTCTTTACCACGTTCAAATTCACCAATAAGACGTGCACTAATCATAGCCATATCAGATAAATCTTCAATACGAACTTTTTGTGATTTGCGATGCTGGCGTACTAATGCACCCCATTCAGAAACGCTATTAATAGTACCGTGCGGTATTCTTTTTGATTCGTTCATGATAAATCACACCATTATTACTGATAAGTAACATTATAGTAAAATAATATAAAGTATCAATATAATATTACTGATGAGTAATCTAAGCACAGGAATTATAAATACGAATTTACACAGGATGTGTCAGCAGAAACAACAGACGAGGACTAAAGGCTATTGCTCTCAGGATAAAACTCAGGAATTTCAATGTACTCACTTTCTGATTTTAACCAGCAGATCAGGCGATTAATATAGAGCGGTAAATTTGATTTATCACGAAGAGCGCACTCCCAGATTATCGCAGTTCTCCAGCCCAGTGATTTTAATTTGAAATAAACCACTCCATCTCTGCAAATGTTGGCATCAAATTTTTTCATCCAGAATGTTCTGTTTTGTTTGGGCGTACTGGCAAGTTTACAATTTACATGCCTGTGCCAATAGCAGCCATGAACGAAAATGACAGCCTTGTATTTCTTTAAAACAAGGTCAGGTTTGCCTGGTAAGGATTTATCGTGAATTCTAAAACGTAAACCCTGGCGATGTAACAAAGAACGAATGGTAATCTCAGGCCTGGTATTCATGCGTTTGATATTTGCCATCATTCTGGAGCGTATTTGTTTGTCTACAACATCCATAATTTACCCCCTAATAACCAGAAACGGCGTTTGTGGAAGACTATCTTGATATAAACCTACTCACCTACATCCCGTAAAACCAGTTCAACAATTGCATCACCAATGTAATACCCTGTTTCACGTAAGCTATGTAACACACCGCCTGCAGATAGAATATACCCTTGTATTTTTGCCATCCCAATCACTGCAGCTGTGCCGGTTATGGTTGTTTTCTGGTATTTAGCCTCGGCTCGCCCCGCCAGGTCATCAATAATAAGAAGAGTAGTATCGGGTATTTGTAGAGCAAGGTATATTGAGCTGGCCTCTCCAGCATCTACACCTGAATTTATTGCTTTCCAATCCATCATATTAACGCTTTTAACCTTGATCCAGCCAGCATTGATAGCCTTTGTTACCTCGACTTTACCTTTAGAGTGATCGTTCTCTAAAATTTCATCTCTAACTGTTGTCGTAATAATAATTTGTTGAAAGAGTTGTTGTAGCAAATCCAGCTTCCCAATTCGGGATAATGCAATCAACGGACCCGCATCTGCAATGACAACCGTCATGAATTTTGCTTTAGCCACTGCCTGGCAACGTCCATATCACTCTTTGCGTCATCTTCATTATTTCCTGTAAGAGGTATATTGAGACTAGAGAGTAAGGTGATCATATCGGATAGATTATGATTTGCCATGCGCGCAGCCGAGCCAACAGAAATAACACCACTTTTAAATAAAGAAATCGCGAGTGAAACCTTAACAGATTCAAGGTCTGGCAATGCCATTTTTTCTAAATCAACCAGTAAAGCGGTTGGGTTATCACGATTCATTACAACAACCATGTCATCCTCATGAGCCGCGCGTAAAGCAGTCGAGGGGTTGTTTTTTAATTGACGAATATTAAAAGCCCGCATAATGTTCTCCTTTTATGTAGGAACATTCATAGTATAGCTTTTGTGTGCAAGAATTGACACTTTATTCAGAATCGTAGCCAGAATGAAATAAACCTACTGGAGAACAATCGTGCTTTCGTCCAGAACGTTCTGTTTTGTATGAATATACTGGCTAGTTTACTGTTCTCATGCCTGTGCCAATAGCAACCATGAACAAAAATTAC
>CAZNGU010000293.1:0-3899 GCA_964572325.1 uncultured Methylomarinum sp. | reverse complement strand
TTAGGTTTTAAAATTACTAATATAGTTGATGTTACGCCAATTCCACACAATGGTTGTCGTCCACCTAAAAAACGTCGCGTTTAAAAATACTGGAGTAGTTAAATGGCAAGATATCTTGGCCCAACATGTAAATTAAGCCGAAGAGAAGGGACAGATCTTTTCTTAAAAAGCAGAGGTAAGTCGCTAGAAGGAAAGTGTAAACTTGAGCAAAGACCTGGACAGCACGGAACGGCTAGAACAAGAAATTCTGATTATGCTCTTCAACTACGTGCAAAACAAAGAATTCGCCGGATTTATGGTGTTCTGGAAAAGCAATTTAGAAACTATTATAAGACTGCGGACCTTAAAAAAGGTGCGACAGGTGCTAATTTATTAAACCTATTAGAGTCTCGGCTTGATAATGTTGTATACAGAATGGGTTATGCGTCTACGCGAGCAGAAGCTAGGCAATTGGTCTCTCATAAGGCTATAGTCGTCAACGAGAGTATTACTAATATTCCATCATTCCAGGTTAATGTTGGCGATGAAATTAAGGTAAGAGAGAAGGCAAAAAAGCAACAAAGGATTGTAGAATCTTTAACGGTAGCAGACCAATATGGCTTTCCTGCCTGGCTTGAAGTCAACCAAAAGGATATGAGTGGCGTATTTAAGTCTCTTCCTGAGCGTGCTGATTTAGGTGCTGATATGAATGAGCAGTTAGTCGTAGAGCTATATTCAAAATAATTATTATTGAGAAATAAAATGCAGAATGCTATTGCTGGTTTGCTAAAACCAAAACTGGTTGAGGTTGTCAGTCATAATGTGAATCATTCAAGAATTGTCATTGAGCCGTTAGAGCGAGGATATGGTCATTCTTTAGGTAATGCTTTAAGACGGGTCATGCTGTCTTCTATACCAGGTTGTGCTGTTACTGAAGTTGAAATCGAAGGAGTTCAGCATGAGTACACCACAATTGAGGGTGTTCACGAAGATGTGATTGATATTATGCTGAACCTAAAACAACTTGCTATCATTTTACATGGTAAAGATGAGGTTGAGCTAACACTTTCCAAGGCAGGCGAAGGGGTAGTAACTGCGGCTGATATTACATTGACGCATGAAGTTGAGATTATCAATCCCGATGTTGTTATTGCAAATTTGACTGAGGCTGGAAATTTAAACATCAAGCTTAAAGTTGAAAGAAATCGTGGTTATATTCCTGCGAGTTTCAGAAAAGAAAATAATTCAAATTTAGCGGTAGGTGTATTGTTACTAGATGCGGCTTTTAGTCCTATCAATCGAGTCGCATATTCAGTTGAAAGCACTCGAGTTGAACAGCGTACTAATTTAGATAAGTTAATTATTGAGCTGGAAACAAATGGAACTGTTGATCCTGAAGAAACTGTTAAATTAGCTGCAACTATATTGCATGATCAACTTTCTGTATTTGTAGATTTTGAAAAAGTACAGGAAAAAATAGAAGAAGAAGAGGTTCCTGAAGAACCTGAATTTGATCCTATACTTTTAAGACCGGTCGATGATTTGGAATTAACAGTACGTTCTGCGAACTGCTTGAAAGCTGAAAACATTTTTTATATTGGTGATTTAATACAGAGGACTGAGGTCGAGCTGTTAAAAACACCGAATCTTGGCAAAAAATCATTAACTGAGATTAAAGACATACTAGCTTTAAAAGGCTTGTCTTTAGGTATGCGTTTAGAGAATTGGCCGCCTGAAAACTTGATTGACCAAGGTCAAATCGAACACTAATATAAGGTTTAAATTAAATGAGACATCGTAAGACGGGTAGACAGCTTAATCGTAATAGTAGTCATCGAAAAGCAATGTTTAGTAATATGGCTACAGCATTGTTTAGGCACGAGTTAATTAAAACTACATTGCCAAAAGCTAAAGAGTTGCGTGGCTTTGCAGAGCCACTGATTACTTTATCAAAGGTTGATTCTGTGGCGAAAAGACGTTTGGCATTTTCAAAATTGAGAGATCGAGAAGTAGTTACTAAATTATTTAATGAACTAGGGCCTCGTTATCAAGAGCGAGCTGGTGGCTATTTGCGTATTATGAAGTGCGGTTTTAGAGCAGGAGATGCTGCTCCAATGGCTTATGTGGAGTTGGTTGATAGACCAGAGCCAGATGAGCTTGATGACGAATAGATTGAAACTGAATTGTAAGGCATAAAAAAACCGGCTAAAGCCGGTTTTTTTATGCCTTATTGTTTTGTGTTAAGCTTATTTACAATAAATAAGTCGCTAGTGGGGGTGTATCCGCGTCTTTTCATAGCAGCAGGCTGTTCTGCGTTCAATGTTTCAGTTTGAAAGCAGCTAAAGAGCCGGTCAAAAGTAACGGTTTATTTATTACGAGTGTAAGGTATGGAAAATAAATAATTTTTACATTCTAACTAGTTTTTTTGTCCGTTTTCTACGTCTTGAATACGAAAAAAATCCTACGCTATAATGCATAAATTATTTATTTTTCATTCCTAAGTTAATTGATTTGCAGTACTTTACCGCTCTAATAATGCACTTTTATCAGGTTTTCCATTCCAGTCATCGGCATCTTCCAGTGCATCTTTTACTTCTGTTATTGTGGGCCAGGAGCTCGCTAATTCAGCATTTAAAGCAATAAAGTGTTCCTGGTTTTCTGGAAGTTCATCTTCGGCAAAAATGGCTTCTGCTGGGCATTCGGGCTCACATAAAGTACAGTCAATGCATTCGTCGGGGTCAATTACTAGAAAGTTTGGGCCTTCGTGAAAGCAGTCTACTGGGCATACATCTACGCAGTCAGTAAATTTACATTTAATACAATTTTCTGTGACGACAAAGGTCATGATATTTTTCCGAATTTATAAGTTGTAATAAGATTTATTTAAAACAATGATGTTTTTAGTATGAATGTCTTCGAGTGAATGATTTAAACAGTATTATCTTAGCAGAAAGTTAGCTTGAAATATAAGAAAATTAAGCATTATTTTTAGGCTGCGAAAATTGCTCAAGCGCAAAAACAAAGTGCAGTAATATTTTTGTGTAATGCTTTATACAATTAGTTCTTCAATGCACACCACGCCCACTTTAAAGTCAAGTGCTTGTGTGTTTCTGTGGGGAAAGTGAAGGAGAATCAATTAATTAGAACTGGCGCTGGTAAACAATGAAAAGAATTTGTTTTTCCCTGATTCAAGCTTTCTTTGCTTTGCTAGATGTAATGCGCTGAGTGCTTCTTTTTTTAGTTGCTGGTCTGCAAATTGTTGTTCTGGTCGGGTGGGGGCGTTCAAGGCACGATTAAAGTATTGATTTGCCCTGATATAATCATCTTGTGAGAGCAGGTAATCCGCATAAAAATAATTTGAATCAATACCTTGTGGATTTATCTTTAATGCTGTTTTTAATAATTTCTCGGCTTTGTATTCATCGCCAAATGAAATAGGCCAGCCTGGTAACATATGGTAAAGCGTGCCCAGGGCAACATAAGCAGCACCCTCAAGTGCGTATGGCTTAGTTTTGATTGCCAGCTCTAATTGTTTTTTTGCTATGTTAACTGAATTAAGAGCAGTAAAGGCTCCCTGATATGCAGCGTTGGTTGATGTGAGAATGGCGTGCCAAATCATTAATTCAGCATTTTTAGGGTGTTTTTTTAAAAGATTTCCCGTCTTCTTTAATAACTTGGGGTAACCGACTTTCTGTGCTGAATTGTTTTCCGCATAGTAAAGTTGAGCCCATTGGCTCTCAATCGTATTTATCTCGGAGGATAAGGTTTGGGAAGATGTTGGATTGCTTATGGTTAGCAAAAAAGCAACAATGGTTGTTTTTATCATACAGCTTAATATAGAGCATATTTTCTATAAAATCAATAGCCCGTGATCAAGGCGGCACTCCAATGCTATTTTAGTTCCTAAATGTATAAGGATT
>CAZNGU010000292.1:0-3900 GCA_964572325.1 uncultured Methylomarinum sp. | reverse complement strand
TTTCCAATAAGAATAAATCGCCGGAAAAACCAGCAAGACGATGAATAGCGAAGAGACTATGCCACCCACCATTGGCGCAGCAATGCGTTTCATCACATCAGCACAAGCACCCGTACTCCACAAAATTGGTAATAAACCAATAAAAGAGGCCAGACTGGTCATTAGCATGGGCGGATACGTTGGCTGGCGCCGTCAACAATTGATTCAAAAAGATCTGCTTTAGGAACGAGAATTTAATAATATACGAAAGTTTGACGCAGGATTTTGGTTTCACAGCGATGTTAGCCAAATAGGCGCATAGCAGGCTATGTAACTGTTTGGCTAACATCGCTGTGGAGCCAAAAGACCCGTCAGAATTCGGGTATTATTGAATCCTCGTTCCTTAGTGAGTAAGTCAACTGGAAATAAATACCCCACTTATTATCCAACTTGAGGGTTGATAGTTTTATTGCTTTGCCCGCCTTTGATGCCATAGCGATGTGGCCAGGTCATGTGCCTGTTGCTGTGTATCCGCTTTATTGACCAGTTTAAGGGCAATAGCAGTGGTTGCTATTACAGTTGCTTCTGCAAATTCATCGCTGATTTTACCTTGCCATAAGTCAGCCAGTTGCTGTGGGTCAAGATTATCTGATTTAACATGACGCCGATTAAAAAGAGCC
Source organism: uncultured Methylomarinum sp. (assembly GCA_964572325.1). Lineage (GTDB taxonomy): Bacteria > Pseudomonadota > Gammaproteobacteria > Methylococcales > Methylomonadaceae > QPIN01. The sequence continues at coordinate 3,241 of CAZNGU010000292.1, read as the reverse complement.
GGCCACAACTCATCCGATAATTGCTGGTTTTTTACTAATTGAACCAGGCAGTCCATATCAGGGTTGCGCTCAGTTTCACCACCCTCACCTTTAATGACAGCCATACTGGGTTGATTGAGCAATAAGGCGGCTTTTTGGTGTACTTGTCGATAGCCAGGGTGAAAAATACCCTGAATAGTATGGGAGGCATTTAATGGGTTAAGCAATCTGACTAGGGTATGAACCGGAGAGCGTAAGCCCATTAACGGGCGTAGATTAATCAAGTGATACAATTTTGGGCAAATATGCTCCAGTGATAAATAGCTAAAGTTATTTTGCTTAATTTGCGAAATTGCTTCATCCATGCTGTTTGCATATTGATAATCTAAATACTTTAGAACATTTTGAGTATAGACTCGGTTCTCGCTATGTCCACTGGCACCATGCATAAAAATATTGATGCCATTTTCCGCCAGTAAAAAAGTAGACAATAAAAACCAGGGTAAATGGCGACGTTTACCCGCATAGGAAGACCAGTCCAGATCAACTGTTATTTGAGGGGCATTGGGTTTTTTGAACGACTCGCGCGCGGCCTGGACAAATCCGGCTAATTCTTCGGCCGTTTCTTCCTTAACTCGCATCAGCATTAAAAATGCCCCTAATTGAATATCTTCTACTTGATTAGCAAGAATGAGTGTCATGGCACGATAGGCTTCATCCTGGCTTAGAGGGCGAGACCCTTTTTTACCTTTGCCCAGAATTTTTATAAATTCAGCAAAAGGGTGTTCGCTCATGAGCTAAAGCTAAGAGGAAAGTAATGGTCAATCAATAATGCGGCAAAAAGTATCATTAGATAGTTAATCGAAAAGAAAAATGTTTTCATGGCCAGTTTGTTGTCTTCATTACGCAGCATCCGGATAGCGTAATAAATAAATGCCAAGCCTAAAACCAGAGCAGTGCCTAGATAAATTAAGTTGCTCAGGCCTGTTAAATAGGGTAGTAGGGTAACTATCAGTAATAACACGGTATACAATAAAATTTGCAAGCGGGTAAATTTTGCACCATGAGTTACCGGTAACATGGGAATATCTGCTTTTGCGTATTCGTCTCTTTTTGCAACAGCCAAGGCCCAGAAATGAGGAGGGGTCCAGACAAAAATGATCAGAAAAAGCAGTAATGAGTGAGGGTGCACTGCCCCCGTGATGGCACACCAGCCTAACACCGGAGGTGCGGCTCCGGCAGCACCACCTATGACAATATTTTGTGGGGTCATGTGTTTGAGATAAATGGTGTAAACTACGGCATATCCAATCAGAGACAGAAAAGTTAAAATAGCGGTTAATGTATTGACCAGAAAAATCAAAATCAACATGGCCAGCAGACCTAAACTAGCTGCAAAAATGAGTACATTTTTGGAGTTAAGATCACCCATAGGTAATGGACGGTTTTGTGTTCTAGCCATTTCTGCATCAGCTTTTTGGTCAAAAAAATGATTGATTGCAGCGGCAGAGGAAGAAGCTAGACCAATACCCAGTATTCCGAATATGAAGTTATCTAAGGGTGGCCAACCAGGTACAGCCAGTAACATGCCAACAATAGCAGTAAATATAATGAGTACAACTACTTTAGGTTTGCATAATTCAAGATAATTCTTCCAGGAAAGCGTCAATTTTTGGTTTGTCATTTTAGAAGTTATCAAATCTTTTTTTAGAACGGTACGTCATCAAAATCAGCTAGGCTATTCGGGCTGTTTGCTGGTTGTTGCGGTTGCTGCTGAATTTGCTGAGACTGTGATGAATCATTGCGTTTACCCAGCAGGTCAACAATACTGGCGTTAAGCTCTAAACTGCTTCGGGTAGTGCCATCATTGGCTTGGTATTCACGTTGACTTAATTCGCCTGAAACAAATACTTGTTGTCCTTTTTTTAAGTAATTTTGAAAAGAGCCCTCTGCTCTTTTTCCCCATAAAGTAACTCTAAGCCATAAGGTCTGTTGTCTATCACCAAACCCAATATTGTTAGCCACGGTAAAATTCAAAACGGATTGTCCTGAAGGTGTTGCTCTGACTTCAGCGTCCCGTCCTATTGTTCCAGTAAAGCTAAAAACATTGCTCATTATCTATAATGCCCCGTATTATATATTTAAAGATGATCTACTATTATACTCTTTAGCTATGACAATCCCTGTTTTTACTTAGAACAGATTCAAAATTGGTATAAATAGGACAGGATGACAAAGCTTGTCTTTTAGGGAGCTTCACTAAAAATAGAGAATATAACTATGAGTTTACTGAAGAAAATGACCCGTTTTGAGGGCTTCGAGTCAGACTGGCGACGGTTGATTATTCAAGGTGCAACCCTTTTGCTAGCTGGGTGTTTTATGGCTTTAGCCAGTGTGATTAATCCTGGTGCCATGGTTTTATCTGCACGTGAATTTTCCTGGCTTCCTGTTAGTGGTATATTTATTCTTATATTGGGAATTCTTGAATGTATAGATGCTTTTTTTGCCAAACAACAACGTGATTTTACTCAGAATTTGCAAGTAGGCGTACTTGATATTGTGGTTGGTACATTAACCATTGCCAGTGTTTCTGGAACCGTTGCCCGATTAAGTATGATGATTGCGGCTTTTCTTATAGTGAGGGGGATGGTGCGAATTGGTTTTGTTTATTCTCTCAAGCTCCCTCATAAGTGCTCGACTGCTTTAGGTGGGGTAGTATCGATTATTTTAGGCATACTAGTTTTTCAACAGTGGCCAACAGATGAAGGGTGGTTTGTTTCTTTGTGTTTAAATATTGAAATTGCTTTTCGTGGATGGGCCGGCATTTCCTTTGCTTTATGGGTGAAAAAACAAAAAAAAGTGTCTCTTGAGGGGGAATAAAATAATCTTCAGGAAAAAAAATCCGGATGGAAATAACAGCAGATATAAAGAAATACTCCAGCTACTGCAATGATGGAAAGCCCTGTTAAGGGGTTTGTAAACAAAATAATTTTCCCTACACCCAAAATTAGTAGTACGAGTAGAATAATGAATAAGGATAAAATGGCTTTCAAGGTTGATTCCTGTTTATGATTAATTATTGTGATGAATAATGTAATTTTTCTAATGAGCATTGTTATACTACATTTTCTGAAAATTGTCTTTTTGATAAATGTATTAACTGCTGTAAAGCTTTTCTTTTTCCTTGGTACTGCATAAGTACTATTAAGTTAAGGAACGAGAATTTAATAATATACGAAAGTTTGACGCAGGATTTTGGTTT
>CAZNGU010000291.1:0-3921 GCA_964572325.1 uncultured Methylomarinum sp. | reverse complement strand
CCTAAGAGCCTTTTTCATATCACTTAGTGACACATGTTTTTTTGGTTTAGGAACTAAGCCTTTTAATGCAGTGATATCAGTATTAACAGGCCAGATTGTGACTGCCCCATTAGTATCTACCAAGAATTCGACTCTATCTCCTTTGTCAATTTTTAGGAGATTTCGGATGTCTTTTGGGATAGTAATTTGACCCTTGGTTGTTATGGTTGAACTTAACATATTACACCTTTACATTATGTTATTTTCCTTACTCTAGGGTAATATTATTTTATTGTCAATTTGTTTGCTGCAAAGTTCAGTTTTTCAAATTTATTTTCTTGAATTGGTAGATTCGGCGCGAGCCTGGGTCTCAATCCCGTTTCAAATATTTGGGGTTTTGCAACAGCGCGAAAATGTTTTATCATAGCGAGAATCAAAATATTATGAACGGGATAAAAATCCCGTCCAGCAGTGGACTTTTAGCCCTCCCTTGCTGGGGAGGAGTTAAAATAAACTTTTTCCACTTTTTTCTTCTCTTTTAATCACACCCTTAGGCAAGAGAATAATTGTATCTTGAGATCTAAAGGGTTACAATTTATCTATGATTAAAAGCTTTATTCACAAAGGATTAGAAAAATTTTATCAAACCGGTAGTAAAGTGGGTATTCAAGCAAAACATTCAGAGCGGTTACGTTTAATTCTTGCGCAACTAAACCAGACAAAAATAATTCAAGATATGAATATTCCATTTCTTAAGCTTCATCAGTTAAAAGGTGAAAGAAAGGACGTATGGTCTGTAACAGTTCAAGCAAACTGGCGTATCACTTTCCGGTTTTATGAAGGGGATATCGAAATTGTAAATTATGAAGATTATCATTAGGAGGTATTATGAAAATGTATAATCCACCTCATCCTGGCGAGATTATAAAAGGCTTATGGTTAGAGCCAGCAAAAATAAGTATTACTGATGCTGCTAAAGCTCTAGCTATTAGCAGAAAAACACTGTCAAAAATAATAAATGGTAAGGGTAGCGTAACACCTGAAATGGCAGTGAGATTGTCAATTGCTTTAGGTGCTAGTCCTGAAAGCTGGATGGGACACCAAGTTTCTTATGATCTTTGGCAAATTGAACAATATAGATCCGAGTTGGGTGTTCATGTGCTAAACATAGCCTAACTAAAAAAACTCAGCCGCTCCTCTAAAATATCACGGTTTTTTTGCTCCTCGTAAAAAACCATGCGCCTTCAAGTAACATCTGATTTAACTTTAGCTTAACCATGTCAGACACTAAAACAGAAACCCAACCCGAATTTGAATTAAACGGTTCACGACAATTTGTCCCCTGGCTAGTGGAGCAAAAGCTTAGCCTGGGGTTTAGTACTTATCAGTCAGGCAAGGTTTTTTTAATTGGTCATAATCCACAGGGATCACTTTCTGTCTTTGAGCGCACGTTTGAGCGGCCCATGGGCTTATGGTCTGATGGTGAGGTGTTATGGTTAAGCACCCTCTATCAGATTTATCGCTTTAAAAACAGTTTAGCTACAGGAGAAATGAATAACGATTATGATCGTTTGTATGTGCCTCAACTCAGCTATATGACAGCAGATATTGATGTGCATGATATTGCTCCGGTTGATAAAAATGCCTTACCTGTATTCGTCAATACGCTATTTAGCTGTTTGTCTACAGTCAGTATGGATTATAGTTTCGAGACTGTCTGGAAACCTGATTTCATTACTCAACTAGTTCCCGAAGACCGTTGTCATCTTAATGGCCTAGCACTTAAAGACAATAAACCCGCTTATGTAACAGCAGTTGCAAAGACTAATATCGCAGATGGCTGGCGAGAACATCGACAGAATGGTGGTATTGTTATTGACGTGCAAAGTAATCAGATTATTGGGCAAGGTTTATCTATGCCACACTCTCCTCGTTGGGCTAATGGAAAATTATGGTTGGCCAATTCCGGTGCCGGTGAATTTGGTTATCTAGACCTGGACAGCGGAAAATTTAATGTTGTAGCCTTTTGTCCCGGATATATCCGAGGTGTTAGTATTTATGGTGATTATGCCGTTATTGGCTTATCTAAACCTCGCCATAAAACCTTTCAGGGTTTACCACTAGATGATCGTCTTAAAAAAGAAAAAGTGGAAGCCCGTTGTGGCTTGTATGTGGTCGATTTAAAATCCGGTGGCACACCGCACTGGTTAAATATTGAGGGTATGGTCAGTGAATTATACGATGTTATTACCCTGCCCGGTGTTAAACGCCCCAGTATGATCGGTTTTCGTAATGACCAGATTCGGCGAGTGATTTCGGTTGGCCAATAAAAATAACGCTAAATCATCTAAAGCCCACTATTTTTTTGAACAAGCGGTCAGTGCGCATCAAAACCAACAGTGGAGCAAGGCGGAAAAGCTTTATCAAAAAGTAATTGCACGCAATCAGAGTTATCTTCCGGCGCATATCAATTTAGGTGCGCTTTACCGGCAAAGACAACAAACTGATCTGGCAAAACAGAGCTACCAGCAAGCTATTAGACTTGATCCCAACAGTATACAAGCCTGGTTTAACCTAGGAAATCTTTTATTGGCTGAAAAAAACTGGGATCAGGCGACCGCTGCTTTTCAGCAATTGTTACTCATGAATAAACAAGATACTGCCGCCTTGTCTCAACTGGCTACCATTGCCCGTTTGCAAGGGGACTGGCAACTAGCTATCAAACAACTTAAACGCTGGTTAAATATTCAAGCTAAAGCTACGGATGCCTATTTAGAATTGGGTAATGCCCATCGTCATTTAGGTCAGAATACTGCCGCCTTAAGTGCTTACCAAAAGGCCGTCGGTTATGCACCAGACTCCTGGAAAACACATTATAGCCTGGCCAGATTAGCCGACCAAATGGGTGATACTACTTGTTTTTCTAAACATTATGAAATTGCGCTTAATTTAGCCGAATCTCCCTATTCCATTTATATGGCTCTGGCTCAAACACGTTTTGATAATGGTGATATTGACGGTGCAAAAGAACAATATCAACTGGCATTAAAGCTGAAAACGGATGACTTTACCGCTTTATTAGGCTTTGCTTCTGTTTTGATGGCTCAAGGTGATGTGGAAACGGCTAAACCGATTTTTACACAATTAAGCCAGCACGATGATATCCATTGGCTCAGCCAGTTAGCAAAAGAAATGTGGACGCATAAGTTTTTTACTGAGTCTATTGCTGTGTTGAAAAAAATGGTGCAGTTACAGCCAAATAATTATGAGACACACCTTAACTTAGCCAAAGCCTATTCCCAGACCTGGCAGTTTAGTGAGGCTTTGGCCTGCATTGAACACACCTTGAAACTGCAAGCCGATTGCAGGGAAGGGAAAGATTTACTGGCAGATATCTATCTTCGCCAGGGACGTTGCGATGAAAGTATTAAGCTGTATGAACAGAAACTGGATCGTGATGGTTTTAATCCCTCAAATGCTGCCAGTTTATTATTTACTTTATTGTATAGCCGAAAATATAGTGCTGATTACAAAGCACAGCGGCATAAGGACTTAATGCAAAATTTATTGCCACAGCAACCTCACCCCATTCCTTTTGCCCAATCAAAATTACCACACCGCCGCTTAAAAATTGGCTATATTTCCGCTGATTTTCGTGATCAGCATCCAGTGGGACTTTTTGTTACACCGGTATTACAACACCATGACCATAGCCAGTTTTGTATTTACGCTTATTATAATAATCGTACTTATGATAAAAGTACCGAAGACATCAGGCAGCTCACTGATCATTGGCATGAAGTTTCCAGCTGGACAGATGCCCGTTTGCAGCAACAGATTATAGCGGATGAGATTGATATTCTGGTGGATTTGTCCGGCCAGACGGCTAAAAATAGATTAGCTGTGTTTGCATTAAGAGCGGCACCTGTGCAAGTAAGCTGG
>CAZNGU010000290.1:0-3925 GCA_964572325.1 uncultured Methylomarinum sp. | reverse complement strand
TGAGATAAAAACCTGAACAGCATCATCACGATGGAATTTATCCATTAATTCCCCCCGCTTATGACTAGCAACACCCCCATGCAAATGCACACAACCCAGCCCTAATGAGTGCACCACTGACTCCACCATTTCAGTCATCATTGCCCATTGTGAAAAGACCACCACCTTACGATTACTTTGAAGACATAATTCTTCCAGTAAACGCTCCAACTCTTCCAATTTTGGTGAACCTATAGTCACTTTATCGACTAAACCGGCGGCATTGCAGGCCATTCTTGCTTGTTGCAATGCGGCCATCAACCGATTTGATTCACTGGGCGTTAACGGTCTGCGCTTAGAAATATTGGCTATTTGCCCTGCCCCTGACATTGCTGAATCATGTATTTCCTGCTGGACTTTTGTCATCGGCACATCCAGACAAACTTCAGTTTTTTCTGGCAATTGATCACTCACCAACGCTCGATTTCGCCGTAACATGACAGGACTAATGCGCCGCCGCAACTCAGATAAATTGCGATAGGCAATGACCTTCCCTCGCTCATCAGTTATATGAAAATCCAGCAAACATCGCCATAATGGACCTAATACTCGAGCATCGACCACTTGTAATAGACTGTATAAATCTTCTATTCGATTTTCCAGTGGTGTTCCAGTCAAAACGAATACATAGCGCGAAGAAATTAATTTTACCGTAGAGGCAATTTTTGTCCGCCAGTTTTTAATCCGTTGCGCCTCATCTAAAATCAACAAATCCGGCTTTAAGGTTTCACTAATCACTGATAAATCACGCAAAATTAATTCGTAATTAACAATATAAAACAAGGCCTCTGCCCTATATTGCACCCGCCTATTTTCTATTACCCCCTGAATAATCTGCACTTTTCGATCAGTAAATTTTTCTATTTCTCTAGCCCATTGATGCTTTAAAGAAGCAGGACAAACTACCAATACTTTGTTAACTCCCATAGAGTCAGCAAGCCAGCTAGCGGCAGTGATTGCTTGCAATGTTTTACCCAGCCCCATATCATCCGCTAATAAGGCACGTCCTCTGGATGCTAAAAATGCCACGCCTTCTGTCTGGTAAGAAAACAAGCGAACCTTAATGCCTGCCATGATGCCATTCGATTGCATAATTTGTTTTTTAATTTCTTTAGCGCGTAATTGATGGCTTGCATCCTCCGCAGCTTGCTGGACAAAAAGCAGTGCATCGTCACCTATTAATAAATCATCTCTGGCATTAAATTTTTGTGAAAAATAATTAAAATCCTCCGGCAAACGGCCTATAAATTGGTCCTCATGATCAAAAAACTCTGCCAATTCATCCATTAAGCTAGCTTCACAAGACGCTGCCTTATGTAGTCGAATGACTGGGTCTGTAGCAGAATCCCAGGCTAGATAAACAAATGAAACCGGTGCACCCGCCGCCAGCAGTTGCTCATACTCTGCTTGTTTTTTTGTGTAATGCAATACGGATTCTATATGTTTACATGTACCTAAGCGATTTGTTGCCAGATCAGGACAGGTGCAATAATTCTTACGCTGATCCAGTGAGCGAATATAAACGTGATAGGCCGTTTTCTGATAAGTCGCAGAAATAATAGATTTTGCCTGCCAGACACCAAATGCCAAATTACCACTGAGCAGTTTAACGCTTACCTCATTACGTCCTTTTTTTACCCGTTCTTTTATTGCCTCATCCACTGCGCCACCAAAAACATCTTGTTCTGCATCACTAGCTGATTGAGCATAACTATATAAACTTGCGATGGCATGTTTACATATTTTTTCATCTGAACTGCAATCACAATGACTTTGTAATTTATTCTCACTATTTATTGACAATTCCACCCAATAGGGCTGATCCTTTAATGAGCCTTCTACCTGTGAGGATAATTGCTTATCTTGCACATCCAGCGCAAAAACACGGTTCTCGCTAAAATAAGCCAAGCCCTGTTTAACTGTTTCAGCAGAAGCCAGGGTATTTAACTGCTCAGTATCGTAAAGGAAAAATTCGGTTTTCATGCTTTTTCTGATTGTTATTGAGGTATCCAGACTTTACACTCAGGCAATAAGGTCTGTAAATTTTGTTGCAGCATCTGCTTGGCATTGTCATCACCATGAATCAAGCGGATTTCTTTCGGCTTAACGCGTATTCTTTTTACAAAGCGAATAAGTGATGACTGTCCTGCATGTGCAGAATATCCACTTAAACTATGCACCGCTGCATGAATCATATAACGCTTTCCATCCATTTCTATATAGCCATGTCTATCGGCATATTTCAAAATCATCCTGCCCGTTGTACCTTGAGCTTGATACCCTACAAATAACACATCGGTTCTTTTATCTTCAATCAAAGCCTTTAAATAATTAACAATCCTGCCGCCCGCACACATTCCACTGGCGGCCAAGACAATACAGGGTCGTGCTGTTTTCTGCAAATAGTCAACGGTTGCCAAGTGTTCTTTATGACTATCTATAGTCGTTAATTGCTCAAAAGATAAAGGATGACGACCCGCTATAATCTTGGCTTTAGCTTCTGCATCCCAATGGGGTTTAAGCTCTTTATATACCTCAGTAAACTTGCTTGCCAAAGGTGAATCTACAATAATTTCCAAATCATCCCAATGCAATTGCTGGTGGATTTTCTTGTTTTTATTTTGAAAAATTATTTCTTCCAGTTCATACAATAATTCCTGGGTTCTGCCAATACTGAACGCAGGAATCAAAATAACCCCGTTATCTGCCAGGCAACGAATAATCAAATCTTTTAATAGTGTTTTTCTTTGCTTTCGATTGTCGTGATCTTTGTCACCATAAGTACTTTCCAGCACTAAAACATCGGTTTTATAAGGTGGCTTGGGATTCGGCAATAAAGGCGTAAACGGACCACCTAAATCACCCGAAAAAGTAATATGTTGCTGCTGACCGGTTGATTGCTTTACCTGACATTCAATATAAGCAGAGCCCAAAATGTGCCCGGCAGGCTGTAATCTGATATTTAACATATCAGTACAATTTTCTGACAAGACCACTTTTTGCCACTGCCCATAAGGAATTGCAATAATCCGGCTAGCCAGTAATTTAAGGAATTTTTTAATTAACTGCCTGTCTCTACTAAAGCCAATTTTTACCGCATCTTCTAGCACCAAAGGTAATAAAGCCGCTGTAGGCACCGAACAATAGATAAACCCTTCAAAACCCGCTGCTAACAGATAAGGAATACGACCTACATGATCAATATGACAATGAGTAACCAACAATGCCTTAATTGACTGAATAGAAAAATCAATCGCTAGCTTATTAAACCCGGCACCTTTTGATGATGTTTCAGCACCCTGAAATAAACCGCAATCAATCAACACGGAATGATGATCATTAATCTTTAATTCATGGCAGGAGCCAGTCACACCATTGACTGCACCATGATGAGCAATATCTGGATAACTCATATACACCTCCATTTCAGCATAAAACAAGCCATATAAGATAACAGATCAAACAATAAACCACAGCTTTATGGAATGCGCAGGATGTGATTAAAAGCGACGAAAGAAATATTGCTCTTTCCCATGAAGCACATGAAGCCCTTGAAGAAGAGTAATTATTGGCTTTGCTTTATCCTCCAATGTCTTCATTTGCTTCATGATTATCGACCACTTCACTTTTAATCACGCCCGAATGCACAGAGGAATATGCTACCCTCTCTGTTGCAGTTACATATACCTATCCAAAGCCATGTGCAAAAAGTAAAGTTTATACCAAATAATTAGGAGCTCTGCTTAAATAATGAAATATTCATCAGGATAGTTAATTCGCTGGTTTGATAATAAATAATAAGGGTCTCGTTAACTTTATTTAATTTTAACCTGACCCCAGTTATAATGGATTTTTATTGCAGGGAGACTTCATTTTTTTGTTCCAT
>CAZNGU010000289.1:0-3934 GCA_964572325.1 uncultured Methylomarinum sp. | reverse complement strand
ATGACCATTTTCCTGACATCGGCAAAATGGTTGAATTAATAATTAGATGGTATTACAATAGAGCCATCTTGTTTGGGTGTCGCTCACCGGAAAAGCAGGATAATAAAAGCCTTTGTTGGTGAATATGGGGATTAATTTCCCGAGCGACCATATTCAGTGACGGGGGCTTTTTTTATGCCCACAATAAAGCCACCTTAAAACATATGATCTATGAAAAGACGGATTAAACGTACAAATAAGATACGGTGTTTAATAAATATTAGACCGAAACTCAAATATCAAACTGAATAAACAGTTCAAATACACTACACATGAAGGCACATGATAAATGCTAGTACGATGCTATAGGTAGCAAGGGGAGATTTAACTAGGGTACATCTTAATATGTCTTATTGATAACCATGTCTAAAATAAAGCAGAGCAAGCAAAAATGAAACGAAAAATAACGCTGGAAGATAAAAAACGGTTTTCAATGCTGAGCGAGCTAGGCTGTATTATTTGCCTGCAACCAGCAGAAATCCATCACTTAAAAGGTATTGAGTTCGGCTCTGGCATAGGCATTAAAGCGCCACACAAGTTCACGATACCGTTATGCCCAAATCATCACAGAGGTGCCGATGGCTTTCACGTAATAGGCAAGAAAACATGGGAAGCACGGTTCAGCACACAAAAGCATTTATTAACGATAACTAACGATAAAATAAAAATGCTTGAATGTTTAAAATAATACTTTACACGCGTTACTTAACGCGTTAAGATAGAGTTGTAAATTAGATTAATAACTGGAGAAATAAAAATGAAATACTTTCATGTAGCGTTACAGCTGTCGAACATCGTACTTATTAGGCCGTCTTTGGGTGATGTTGAGAGAGATTATCCTGAGGCTATTTCAATATCAGAAATTAGCAAAGAACATGCGCAAGATATACTCAGTGCTAATCGGTCATGACATGCGCAAGCAAACAATTCTTACTAGAATTAATCAATAAGGCTAAAAGAAATGAAAAGCAAAGCAGAGTACATGGTAAAGGTAAGGGCAAAAGAACGGGCGAAAGGTCTTGTGAGGTTTTATACGCCTCTTACTAAGACAGAGAGAAAGAAAATAGTTAAATTTTTGAAAGAATTAAGGGGAGAGAATACTAACAATTGAACGACAATAAGGCTAGATTTTATCTAGCAAATGTACTTATTTTAACTATAACTAAAAAGGTGGAAAAATGAACAATCAAAACGAATCCGGCATTAAAAATGAGAAACTAAGAAGTGAAATTAATGACATTAAAGGTGAAATTAAAGAACAGAAAAAACGCAATATAAAATACAATAAAGGATTAAAAGAAATTGAAAAAATCCGCATTATAGTTAACAAGGACGAAACTGTCACAATGATTGAGGAAAATTCAGAACGCATAATGCATTTAACACAGTTAACACAACTAAATTTGACAAAAATGACAGTGCTAACTGAGGTTAATTTTCTTGATAAAGATCGGTTTATTCGGCAAAAAATACTATTAAGGATGTTTGATGATAAATCATGTGACAAATACTTTCTCGATTCAAAAACGATGAATAAGTGGATAGAACTTATTGATCAGTACGGCAAAGAAAACTCTATTCATAATTAGGAGAAAAACATGTCATTAAACTTATTCACACTCACTGGCCGCGTTGGAAGTGACGCTGTATTCAGAGCGTTCCCTAACGGCGGGGGTGTTTTATCGTTTAGCGTTGCCACAAATAGCGGCTACGGCGATAAAGAAAAAACATTATGGTTGCGTGCCAATATTTTTGGTAAGCGTGCTGAGGGAGGTTTGGCTCAATATTTAGTTAAAGGGCAAGAGGTGGCTATTTCTGGTGAGCTTTCAGAAAATGAATACACGACAAAAGACACGGGCGAGGTCAGAAAGTCGCTAGAGATTAACGTACAGAATGTTGAGCTGATTGGCGGTAAAAGCCAAGGCGCACATGCTCCACAAGCCGCACCACAGCCTGCATCACCTTCAGCAGGACCAGATTATGGCTCACCACAAGGCGGTAATGCTGATTATTTAGATGATGATATTTCCTTTTAGAGGGTACTTGAGATAGAGGTTGACGATAAAAGTGTTGATGAACAAATTAGGGAGGCAATGAAATGAAACATATTGTAAGTTTTAGCGGTGGACTTGGCTCATGGATGGCGGCTAAACGCGTGGCGGAAAAGTATGGCACAGATAATTTGTACCTTGTTTTTACTGATGTACTTATCGAGGACGAGGATTTGTACCGTTTTTTATATGAAGCGGCTGAAAATGTTGGCGGCGAACTGGTTGTGCTGGCAGATGGGCGTAATCCGTGGGATGTTTTTAGAGATAAGCGATACATGGGAAACACCAGAACGGCTCATTGTAGCCAAGAGTTAAAAAGCAAGCCGTTTGAAAAATGGTTAAAAGAGCAGGCGTTTAGTGATTTTGTCGTATACCTAGGCATTGATTGGACGGAAGAACATCGTTTAATTGCACATAGAAAGCACGTTAAGCATAAAGTTGAGGCTCCACTATGTGATGCTCCATACCTGAGTAAACAAGACGTTTTAGATGAACTGGCGCGTGTTGGCATTGAATTGCCGAGGCTCTATAAGATGGGTTTTTCTCATAATAATTGCGGCGGTGGCTGTGTAAAGGCGGGGCAAGGCCAATGGGCTATGCTTTACAAGGAGATGCCTGAAAAATACAGCTGGTTTGAGGCGCAACAGGAGTCCTTATTGGCTGACGTAGCAACGACAAGACCTTTTTTAAGAATTACAATTGACAAGGTTTTGAGTTATGTATCTCTGAAAGATTATCGGGAGCAGTATCTGGAAAAGAGCGTCCAGATAGACATGTTTGATATAGGCGGTTGTGGGTGTTTTTTGAGTGAGGCTGAGGATGTATAAAAATGATTGAACTAACAAGAGAAGAAGCATTAGTAATGTTAAAAGCATTATCACAAATAGATGGCTATCTTCTTGGTGTTGAAGGCAGTTATGGCGTGGCTGAAATACTAGAAATGCCTTGTGACTTATTGATTAAAAAACTAGGGGGTAGGTATGGATAGTGGTGGAATGTCAGAAAGAGACAATAGAGATATGGATCTCCAGCATGCGCTTAAAGCAAAAGAACAAATAGTAAAAGACAAAGATAAGATTTTAGAGCTTGAGGATAAAAACAAAGATTTAGAAAAAGAATTGTTAGATTTACACCAAAAAACAGGAGCTGACTTTATTCATATAGCCAACTTAGAAAAGCAGGTTTTAGAGTTGCGGGCTTACGTTGAGAGATTATATAAAGCGGTTGTATCTGACGATGCCGACAGGCTATACGAGGTACTGCAAGAGCCTCAAGAGGTCAGTATGGCAGATCATAAGGCTAATGTTATTGATGAGTTTATAGCTGATGCTCGAAGTAGTAGCGATATGGACTGGGGAACATGGGAGCGTCTTAAATTACTATTAATCACTAAGAGACAAAGCAAATGAAACTAAATAAATGCCCCTGTGGCAAAACGCCTAATTTTTTATCACTAGCTTTTAACGGTCAAGGCTCTAAGTGGGCAGAAGCCTGTGGTGATTGTTGTGGCACTTGGAGCATAGAGTTTAGAACCCAATACTTTGAATTAGATGAAAAAAGTGTATGGATTTAGCTGTTAAAGCTTGGAATGAAGCACCTAGAAGTAAAGGAGAAGATAAGATGACTAGGGTAGAAAATTACATATTTGTAACTGATGATAGGGATACACACCTTGCCTTGCTTTCAGGAGAAATATGCTTATTACCCTGCGATTGTGAAGAGATGGGTTGCGAGGGATGGGGTATGGTTACAAATACACCAAGTTCTATTAAGAATCACCTTTATTTATATTGGAGAAAATAAAATGAAAACAAGTAAAATAGAAGGGCTAGAAGTACCAGAGG
>CAZNGU010000288.1:0-3965 GCA_964572325.1 uncultured Methylomarinum sp. | reverse complement strand
TTATCTGGTTCCTTAAACGAATAGCTTTGTTGCTTAAGCGAATGACATTGCTTACAGGTGGGAAGGCATTTTCTGAATATATTGTGGGTAAATATACCACAAATAATCCCAAATAAAAAAGGTTTTCATAATATAGTAGAAAAGAAAGTGCGAAATGAGGGTAAAAAAAGGGTGGTAGGTCTTTTAATGAAACATTTTTTTTGTGTTAGACTTAAGTGATGACTGAGTCTTTAGAATTAGAGCATTATTTTTCTCTATCAATGTTGTATTGATGGGTTTAGGGGGTTAGAAGTGGTCATCTGCTAGGACTGCCTATTACCCATAAGTTGAAAACACAAGTGGCAGTGTTGCATAAGTGTTTGTTTTCATTGAGCACGAATTCCTCTCGTTACTTTTGAAAAGCACTCGTAACTCATTGATTTTTAATGGTATGGGTATATGTGGGCAATAAGAAGAACTAGCAAGCTAATTTAAGCGAGTGTAGCAATGCTCTGCTTACTCATCTGAACTACTTTAGATAGGCATCGTAGATGGCTATTGCTCTTGTTCCCGTGCTTTGCGTCATTGGCTAAGGAACGAGAATTTAATAATATACGAAAGTTTGACGCAGGATTTTGGTTTCACAGTGGTGTTAGCCAAATAGGCGCATAGCAGGCTATGTAACTGTTTGGCTGGCACCGCTGTGGGGCCAAAATACCCGTCAGATTCGGGTATTATTGAATCCTTGTTCCTAAGTTAAACTTTTAGGTCGGATGTGCTAACAACAGGAAGCTTATCTATAGTGTTTGAAAGATTCACTCCGTTTCTCAGCACATCCTACGATCTTCCTTAACTTAGTGGTAGTTGTGTTCTGCGTGGGAGTAATGTTTGGGATGCTTTACGTCACTGGATGCAGGAGTGTCCCCATATGAATTTCCTCAGTCTTGGTGAGAACTAGAGTATGCTGGTATAGAATAAATCCTGAAATTTTCAGAAAATAACCCAGCCTGTTTTAGGCTGATCTGTTGGGAAATATGGTACAACATAGTGAAATCTGACGCTTACGCATTAAAAAAGGGGTTTTTTGGTAAACATTATTTGGTAAATTAGTAGAGTAGTCAGTTTAATTGGAAAATATTTCATGGAATGCCCCGACATTAATAAATCCAATGAATTTATAAAACTTTGTCAATGAAAAATTTAGCCTATTGGTTTCTTAGTCTTTCCCGACATACAAAAGCAAGTATCTTAATTAGCATGGATATTGTTTTTGCTGTTGCCGCTTTGTGGCTTGCATTTTCATTACGCTTAGGCGAATTCTATATTCCAAGGAAAGATATTTGGATTTTGTTTGCGGTAAGTCCTATTTTAGTGGTGCCCATTTTTATAAAAATGGGCTTGTATCGTGCGATTATTCGATACATAGGTGGGCGGGCTTTATGGGCTATTTTTCAAGCCGTATCACTTTACGCAATAATTTTTACTGTGATTGTTTTCCAATCAGGGATAGGTGTGGTACCCAGAACGGTAACACCATTAAATTGGTTGATTCTATTGTTATTTGTGGGTGGCAGTCGGTTTATCGCGCGCTGGTGGTTGTCTGATGTCTATACGCGGTTAGGGGGGCGTACCATCCAGGATCGCAGGATGAATAAAGTTATTATTTATGGTGCTGGTAGTGCGGGGGTTCAGTTGGCTTCAGCTTTAGGGTCTGGTCATGAGTTTAAGCCGGTTGCATTTATAGATGATGATAAATTATTACATAAGCAAAAAGTCAATGGATTACGAATCTATCCACTGTCATCTTTAAGCTATTTGATTGAGCGCCATGGCATAAATGATATTTTATTAGCGATTCCTTCGGCTACCCGAGCACGGCGAAGCGAAATTATTCGATTATTAGAGCCTTATCCTGTACATGTTAGAACTATGCCTGGGATGACGGATATTGCGCAAGGTAAAATCAAGTTTGATGAATTGCAGGAAGTTGATATTGCCGATTTGTTAGGTCGTGATGCTATTGCACCCAATCAACTATTATTTAATGCCAATATTTCAGACAAAGTGGTTATGGTTACTGGTGCCGGAGGCTCAATTGGCTCGGAAATATGTCGGCAAATTATTGGCTCAAAACCCGATAAAGTCATATTATTTGAAGCAAATGAATATGCACTGTACTCAATAGATAAAGAGCTGAGTTGCTCTATCCCATCACAAAAAGAAGAAAATAAAGTTGAAATCATCTCAATATTAGGCTCTGTAAGTAATGAGTCACGCATTAAAAAAGTATGCAAGGCATTCAATGTACAAACAATTTATCACGCAGCAGCCTATAAGCATGTACCTATGGTTGAGCAAAATCCGGGGGAAGCCATAGTTAATAATATTTTTGGAACATTACATGTTGCCCAGGCGGCTATAGCTGCTGAGGTGGAAACCTTTGTGTTGATCTCTACTGATAAGGCTGTTAGACCGACTAATACTATGGGGGCAACTAAACGTTTTGCTGAATTGATTTTACAGGCTTTAAGTCTGGAAAATGGCCACAATACACGGTTTACTATGGTACGCTTTGGTAATGTGTTAGGTTCTTCCGGCTCGGTTATTCCTCTCTTTAGAGAGCAAATTGCCAATGGCGGCCCCGTTACCGTAACTGATTCACGAATTATCCGTTATTTTATGACTATCCCGGAAGCTGCTCAACTGGTGATACAAGCATCTGCCATGGGTCAGGGCGGAGATGTCTTTGTTTTGGATATGGGCGATCCAATCCGAATTCTGGATCTGGCAAAACGAATGATTCATCTGACTGGCCTGGAAGTAAAAGATGAGGATAGGCCTGGGGGGGAAATTGAAATTTGTTTTACGGGGTTAAGGCCGGGGGAAAAATTATACGAAGAATTATTGATTGGTGATAATGTTTCTGACACGGAACACCCAAGGATTATGCGAGCCGAGGAAGAAGTTATTGGCTGGGATGAGCTTAACAAACGGTTGGGAAAATTGGCGCATTTGATAGAAAAAGATGATTTTCAAGGCATCAGAGATGTCTTGAAGCAATCGGTTGCTGGCTTTGTTCCACAGTGCGAAGTGAGTGACTTGTTATGGCAGGCAGAAGCAGCCAAGATGGGTAAAGTTGAGCAAAGAACCTGCCATTGAAGTAAAGTGGGACAAAATTTATAAAAGCTGTGATTACTCTGAGCCGACAGCGGTCTTGCGAGAAAACATTTTTCTTTTACCGCAAAAAGGCTGTGCTCTGGATTTAGCTTGTGGCCTGGGTGCAAATGCTCTGCTGCTGGCAGAAAAAGGACTGGAAGTTCATGCCTGGGATGTTTCATCTACTGCATTAAGTAGATTACAGCAGAGAGCAAAACAACAAGACCTTGAAATAGCCTCCAAACAAATTTTTGTTAAAGCAGATGATTTACCCGCTAATAGCTTTGATGTGGTTGTTATCAGCCGCTTTCTTGATCGATCATTAAGTACTTCAATATCAGCCTGTTTAAAAAAAGACGGGCTGCTTTTTTATCAGACTTTCAGCAGAGAAAAACGAGGTTCCATCGGGCCTAATAATCCTGATTTTTTATTAGCAAGAAATGAGTTATTAACACTTTTTCAATATTTGAAAGTAGTGGTTTACAAAGAAAATGGCCTTATCGGCAATCTGGACTGTGGAGAAAGAAATGAAGTTCTCTTTGTGGCACAAAAATGTTAGAATTCTAAGGCTTTACTGTGCATTCTCTATTACTTTTAAGATTGGAATCGGGACTGGCTCGGTTCTTGGTATGGTAGAAAATCTGGATTCAAAATGAATCCTGTTTTTTTGTAAAAAATTCAATGCTTAGGAACATGCACAAAATAACTTCGACAACTAGCTTGTCTTTTTTTCGTCTTCGGTGTTGTGGCAACAGTTGCGTAGCTTGCTATGCGGCTGTTGCCACGCCTTGAAGACAAACAAAAATCCTGCGCCAGTTGACGAACTTATT
>CAZNGU010000287.1:0-3976 GCA_964572325.1 uncultured Methylomarinum sp. | reverse complement strand
AATGTCCGCCATACTAAATGTAATAGATAGAAATAAAAAAATAATAATAAATAAGGTTTATTGTCCGGGACTGGGAACAGGTGTTGGGGGTCAAAGTTTGCAAAATCTATTTCTGGGTTTCTCATCAGCGGCCAGGAAACTTGGTTTTTTTATAAAGAAAATTATCAAGTTTGGTTTGGCTCAGTTGCACATGAAGAGAAGCTATTCATTTAAATAACTTATAAAACTTAAATGGTTTTGGCCGCTCTTCACGTGGTTTAAATGCGATGGCTATTTCTTCATTGTCTAAGGTTGACTCTGTTAAAATAACCGAGTCGTCTAATTCTTTTGCTTTTTTGAATTCTTTTTCATTAACCTTACAAATCACCTTGTAAAATGGACCTGAAAGCCATTC
Source organism: uncultured Methylomarinum sp. (assembly GCA_964572325.1). Taxonomy (GTDB): domain Bacteria; phylum Pseudomonadota; class Gammaproteobacteria; order Methylococcales; family Methylomonadaceae; genus QPIN01. The sequence goes on along the minus strand of CAZNGU010000287.1, from coordinate 3,582 downwards.
AGTGATTTCAGCTGTTTAAATATGCTGCCAACGATGCATGTGCGGAAGCAAGAACAGCATAGCTTACTGGTACACTTTCTTTAATTAAAATATACATTTTCATATTTAATTTATTATATAGCTTTGGAGAGTTTGAATTATTTTCACGGCCGTGATTCACGGAGACCCGGCAAGGCGTATTACCTTGATATTGAAGCTCCATAAATTCTTGATTTTTGTCTTGTCCGATTAGTATTGTCCTGTCACTATTCTTCCACATTTAGGTATTGGAGTAAAAGTCTGTTAAGTTATTGGTTAAAAAATTTCAGATTAACTTTGACTTCAGTCTATTAATGTTAAGCTATTTTAAAAATTTAGAACTCGGGAATTATCCACCCTGAAAAAATCATATCTACATCTTTTTTCTCAATACTAATTACATTATCTGTATTTTCAGCCAGTTCCAGCACTTTTTTTGCATAGCTACTGAATTCACACTCATCAACAGCCAGTTGTTTAACCTGATTAATTAATTTAGATGCCGCATAGATACTTCTGGAAGTTTTGCTTGAAAGCAATTGTGCTTCAGCGGTCATCATAGATTGCGCAGATGTATTAGCCATAATCTGTGCTTCTTTAATCGGTTCTTTTCCTATGCGTAGCCAGAGACTCAGCAGGCTGGTGGCTATGGCCAGTTGATCTTTATTCTCAAAAATATTTATAGCATCAAGTACACTATTAATAAATGTTTCTATATTGGTTACTTCCTTTATCTGATTGGGCTTTAAATTAAAATAGTCCTTATGCCAGGTTGTGCTGTTCTGGTAGCGATCAATCATAAATTTCATACTTAGATCAGATTGGATTTGATTCATATCGCAAATAAATTTATGTAATAAGGGGATAAAGATTTGTTCAGACTTTTGTGTAATAATAAAATCTGTTAGTCCTATCCAGTCTGTTCCCGACTCCAGTCCCTGGTGCAATAATAATTCGGTTAATGCGTCCTCGCTATCTGCCATACATATTTTTTTCAGCATAAGAACCGGGATAGAATCATCAGCAACTTCCAGTACTTGATTCAATATGTTTTCCCCTTGAATAGATTGAATAAAAAATTCATTCAGCTTGTTATCTTTAAGCAGAAGTGAGTTTAGTAAATTTATTAAGGCCTGATTTTTTATTAAATGTGGATTACTCTTAAATGCTTTTTTTAATACAAGGCTAATGTAACCGTGTTTGGTTTTATGCTGTTTGATAAGCTGGCAACACTGTCTAGCTGACAGTTGTAAAGTGCTTATGTTTTCCAGCAGGTTTTCTTTTGCGTCTGTATCTACATCTGATAATAAGTAGTCTATTTTTCTGGCATGGGTTAGCAGATCATGTTTAGCCAGGTGTTTTACAAGTGATGCAGGTAAAATAAATTTGGTCGCATCAAGATATTGCACTATTTCTGGCCAGTGCTGGTTGGATTTAAGCTCTGTTAAACCTGTAATAACAGCATCTAGTAAAAAATCAAAATGACTTATGCACTTGAGAAATTCAGCCATGTCATCGACTTCACCGCTTTTAATTGCCTCAGCTATTTCGCCGTTATCATTAATTTCTTCCAGAAAAAGATTATGAATATAGTGCCACAGGGTATCTTTTTTAGATTTAATCAATGCTGCATGAATGGTGCGTAATTCCTTATTATCAATAATTGCCAGTAGTCTGCCAAACAGGGAAGTACAGTGGGGCAGCTCACCTTCAAAGTGAGTAAGAAAAAACACTGTAATCTCATCGTCATCCAGTAATTTTTCAAGTCTTTCTTCATTAACTTCACCAATTTGATTCAGGGGAATTTTTTTATGCCATTTTGATGTGATTACGTGTACATAATGCTCATCGATATAGGTGTTGATTAATGAGGTAAAGTGTTCACTAAAATGAGATCTACTATGAAGATTCCCATCCAGTGCCAGCAAAGTTGCCAGCAGTGCCTGATTCTTGCTGCATGGAGGATTATCCGATGCTGCCTGCAGGTAAATGGGCTGCCAGGGAATATGGTGGGAAGAATCTATAATTTTACCGTTGGCATCCAGTGTTAAATTCCATGGTTGCAAATTAATGTAACGCATATTATTGTCCATGGGCCAGCTATAGCAATGCTGCGGATAATTACTCATGTTGATGTCATATGAAATATTGTATAAATCAATATGCCGATTATAAAAGTTCAATTGATCAAGGCGGCTTACTTTACCCGTATTTAGATCAATTTCTTCTATATACAAACGGTTAAATTTTGAATTGGCCATTACCAGCCGTAAGTTATTTTCCTGTTTCCATGTATGAATGACTTTATGTTTAAAATAATGTTTTTGTTGTGTACTTGAATGAAAATTATGAAATACATAATAGTTATCAGAACTATGCAAATAAAACAGCCAGTCATCGTTGCCCCAAATAACTTTATTATCTATCCCAGTTAACATCTGTTTATATTTGCCCTGTGCATCAATATACAGACAAAGTGATTCTTTTATAATCCATAGACCACCCAGATCAGTGGCAATTGCATGTTCACAATTTAGTTGAATTATGTGATGCCATGTTTTATCTGGGTCAAATGTATCCAGATGGTACAGGTGTTCATTATTGCCCATAACCATAAATCGACCATTGGGTGAAAGGTTAATAAAGCGTGGATGCAGAATGCTGAAGTCTGTATTCGTAACAGAACTATAATCAAACTCAAAATGTAAAATCATATCATTGGTGTTCATGTGTTATTCCGTTGCTAACCTGGCTAATATTATTTTTAATAAACTTGTAACTAAAAGTATTAACAAGACGAAAGTGTGCCAATTAATTAATTGTGTTTAGATATATAGTATGTGTGATTGATGCACCAGATTTGGCACACCTCCGGCAATGAAGTTGGTGAAATGCTTATAAAGTCTCAATTTCTGCGTGGGGAAAATTTCTGTGAGGGCCTTGCGGCAGTAACTACAATTTCAGGCAAGAAGGGATACATTAACTCAGAGGGTGATTGGGTTATTCCAGCTGTTCATGATATAGCAGAGGAGTTTTCTGAAGGACTTGCAATAGTAGGTAAAGGGAATTCCAGGTATGTTATTGATCAACAGGGGGAGCAATGTTTTGAAGTTTCACAAGATAAACTTATTTTACTTGGCGGGTATTCTGAAGGGCGCCTGAAGTTTAAACAGGGTGATGAAGGTAAATATGGATTTCTAGATTGCCAGGGAAATAAAGTGATTCCAGCAGAACATGATCAAACAAGATCGTTTTCTGAAGGTCTGGCGGTGTGTCAGCGCAATGAGCTTTGGGGGTTTATTGATGTTAATGGCAATTGGCTTATTGATCCAATATATTATGAAGTTTCTTCTTTTTCAGATGGTCTGGCCGTAGTGTGGCTTGATGAATATCACCAGGGGTATATTGATCACACAGGGAAAATGCTTATCGGGCCCTGTGAATGGGAGGATGCTGGGTCATTTTATGAAGGCCGAGCTGAAATTATTGGTCAGAACAAACTGACCACTGGGTTTATTGATAAGTCAGGCTCTTTTGTCATAGGGCCTTATTCGACAAAAGGAG
>CAZNGU010000286.1:0-3985 GCA_964572325.1 uncultured Methylomarinum sp. | reverse complement strand
GGTATCTGATCAGTCGTTATATGACGGTTAATCTTTCTTATCGTTTTTCTAAGCGAGATGTTAATCGTAATGGAGCAGATTATGAAATAAATCAGGTTTTTTTTAATTTGACGGGGCATCTTTAATTTGGTTGGTTTCTACATTTTGATTTGTTTTTAGCACGCCTAAATGTCAACTAAAATTCTGCATCAGACTTGTGGAAGTTATTTAAGCTTTATATCTTATCTAATCCGCTCAATGATACCTTCCAGTTCTTCCAGACTGGTGTAATTAAATACCAGTTTTCCCTTGCCATTATTCTGGTGATTAATGATGACTTTAGCCCCTGTTTTTTCGCTTAATTCGGCTTGCAATCTTAGGGTGTCAGTATCTGGTTTATTGTTTACGGGTATATGTACCTTATCCAGATCTTTAATTAATTTCTCAACAGCTCTCACTGTTAAACCTTGATTGATTACTTTATTAGCAATTTCAATTTGTTTATCACCTTGCAGGGATAATAATGCTCTGGCATGCCCCATTTCTAATAGACCTTTTGCTAAAAGGTTTTTTACTTCGCTTTGTAAGTCCAGAAGTCTTAGCAAATTAGATACGGTAGCTCTGGATTTTCCTACGGCTTCTGCAATTTGCTGATGAGTCATTTGAAATTCATCTAATAGTCTTCTTAAGGCTTCTGCTTCTTCCAGCGCATTTAAGTCTTCTCGTTGGATATTTTCAATCAGTGCTACGGCCATTGCGTTGCGATCATCAATTTCCTTAATGACTACAGGAACTTCTTGCAACGCAGCTAATTGAGCCGCACGCCAACGTCGTTCTCCAGCAATAATTTCATATTTGTTTTCAGCAACTGTGCGAACCACAATAGGTTGAATAATGCCTTGCACCTTAATGGAAGCCGCTAGTTCTTTTAAAGTTTCAGGATTAATATCTTTGCGTGGTTGATATTGTCCTCTTTGTAAAAATTCTATGGGCAAGGTTTGCAGATTTTGCGTTTTTTCCTGGGTTTTAGGTGATGCATCTCCTAATAGAGCATCTAATCCCCTGCCTAAGCCACGTTTTTTTGCTGCCATCTATTTTTTCTCTTCTTTTCTTATCATTTCACCGGCCATTGCCAAATAAGCAATGGCACCTCGAGATTTTTTGTCATATTGAATAATGGGTAAACCATGACTGGGTGCTTCTGCTAAACGGATATTACGAGGGATACAGGTTCTAAAAACATCATCTTTGAAATAGTTTAATAATTGCTCAGAAACATCTTTGGTTAATCGGCTTCTGATATCAAACATAGTTCTTAAAATCCCTTCCAGATGCAGCTCGGGATTAATTCTGTCTTGAATGCTTTTCATGGTGGACAATAATGCTGAGAGTCCTTCTAATGCATAATATTCACATTGCATGGGGATTAATACGCTATTCGCTGCAACCATGGCATTTAAGGTCAGCATATTCAATGAGGGAGGGCAGTCAATAAAAATATAATCATAGTGGTCTTGCACTTGTAATAATGCATCTGCAAGACGTCGTTCTCGGCTGATCGCATTCATCAGCTGTATTTCTGCTGCCGTTAAATCAGCGTTACCCGGAATGATATCAAAACCTAATTGCGAGTTTTTAATAATAATTTCTGATACCGGAACCTCTTCCAGTAATAATTCACAACTGGAGTATTCCACTTGCTCTTTGTCAACACCGCAGCCCATCGCTGCATTACCTTGGGGATCCAGGTCAATAAGTAGTACCTTGCGGTTAGTTGCGGCCAGGGAGGCCGATAAATTAACACTGGTGGTGGTTTTTCCTACCCCCCCTTTTTGATTGGTAACGGCAATGATTTTACCCATTATTAGCAAATCCTTGTATTTGGATTAAACATCTTTCTGCTTCTACACCAGGTATTTTTAATGGAATAATTGAATACGGGATTGTCATAGTAGCAAGCTCTTCATCAGGCTGTTTTCCTTTCATGGCTAATAAAATACTCTGGGTATTCATTAAGTGCCGGGTTAATTGCATAATATCTTGCAGATTTGCTAATGCTCTCATAATAACAGTGGAAAAAACAGTTTCAGCTGACATGTCTTCAACACGCTGGTGTAATACTTTCACATTTTTAAGTTTTAACTCTAAGACCACTTGTTGTACAAAGCGAGTTTTTTTTGAATTGGAATCAACCAGGGTAAATTCGATATCGGGTAAAAAAATAGCCAGAGGAATACCAGGCAGGCCTGCTCCTGTACCTATATCTGCAATTTGACTTCCTTTTATAAAGGGCAAGACAGTCAGGCTATCGAGTATATGTAAACATGCCATATCTTCGCGATTTTTTATTGCTGTTAAATTGTAAGCTTTATTCCATTTTTCAATCATCCTAATGAAAGTCAATAATAATTCCAAGGCATTGTCATTTACCGGTATCGCTAATTCCTGTATTCCTTGATGTAATATTTTTCGACAATTTTCCATGACTGTTTTTCTTTTACTCCTGAATATTAAATTTAAGGTGATAAATCAATTGCAAGGTATAGGGTGGGCGTAAAACACAGGAATAGCGAATTATTTCAATGCTTTTATGCAAGATATGTTGCAATTAGTTGTGTACTAAATTGAGGCTTTTTGAATGCGAAAAGCATATTATTCCTGCAAGCGATTTAAAATAACTCTATATTATCATCCATAGATCCACTTTGATCGCTTACTTCTGTGGCTAAACTTTGGGTAAAGGCATCTAATAGCTCATTTTGCTTTTCTATTATATTTGTTAAGTGCTTTAGAATAAATGTCAGAGACGCCCTGATTTCCTTACCTGCATCCATTTCAACCATGGCTGCTTCAATGGCTGTATCAACACGATTAAGCAAGTATTCTTCTTGATGTTCTTCTAAACCCATTCGTAAAAAATCATAGTTTAGTTCTTCAACCAGTTTGTTGAGAATTTCAACGCTATCTTTACGATTGTCGACAATGGTTAGCCCTAGGTGATACAGGCTTTTCCGAATTAAGCTAAAAGAATCAATTAAATTAGTGCCTTGTCGAGTGAGTGCTTCCTGTGTATTCAAGGTACTGATTTTTGTATTAACTGCCGAAAGTAGAATTGGCACTAAGTCTTTTATTCTGCCATAACGATCCATATCATCCAATGGCATGTTTTTAACGAGCAGGCTGACTTGTGAATAATTGATGATAGTGCGTGCTCCAAAGTCGAGAAAACGCGCATCTTTATCACACATTTCAATCAATTCTTTTTCTAGCGGACTGATGCTACCACTGCCATCAGAGGAGTACCAGTGATGATGTCCATTGATGCTAATCATGGCGCAGCAATTCAGAGAAAATTGATTCATACTGTCGAATAAGCCGTAAACCAGGGCATCAACATCCTGAAAGGATAAGCTTTTTTCTAAAAACCGCATGGCCAGAGCAAGTTCACTGGAACTTGTCATTGCCAGTATGGCATTTTGTTGTGCTAGTTTATATTCATCTAGTATCTTTTTTCGTTCTTGCTGGTACTTGATTAAAATATTAACGCGAGCCAGTAGGTTTTCAGCTTCAAAAGGCTTTGTTAGGTAGTCATCTGCACCTACTTCATAGCCTTGCATTCGCTCTCGTAAAGAACTGTGTGATGATAAAAAAACGACAGGGACCTCTTTTGTAGATTCGGTGTTGCGTAATCTATCGCAGACCTCATATCCATTGATGCCTGGCATTTCAACATCCAATAGAATAATGTCGGGTATCTGTTGAGTTGCTGCTTTAATCCCTGATTCACCATCATCGGCTGTTCGCACAGATATTGCACTGGATTGAAGTGCTTTAATAATCATCTTCTGCACAAACTTATCGTCTTCTATGGCAAGAACATCTATTTGTTTTTCCATGCTATATGGTCTGATAAAAGGTGATGAGAATGAATGTGTTAGGAACGTGCACGGAATAAGTTGGGCAATTGGCGAAGGGTTTTTATTCGTATTCAAGTCGTACAAATAGG
>CAZNGU010000285.1:0-3991 GCA_964572325.1 uncultured Methylomarinum sp. | reverse complement strand
AGTATCTACCAATGGGATACCAGGATTAGTTATTTCCATTCTGTCTGAAAAAATTTCTACTTTAGGCCCTGTGCCTTTTATGAAAAAATCCTGATGAATAAGCATATTAGCAACCAACTCACGCACAGCCAGTTCAGGATACATGGGCACGTCTTTGCGTAATGCTTCACCAACCACTTCATTACGAGGTAATAAATTATTAATGTAACCAATCAATCCTTCAAAGCCACAGGCATATCCTTTAGTACCTGTTTTTTCTCGAACAGTTTCAACACGGCTATTATCACGATAAACAATCACACGCATAGCTTTACGACTCAACTTATTAAAGTCATCCAGCTTTTTTGCAAAAAGAATCGCACCGATATTAGTTATATTCCAGCCACCTGCCTCACAAGTATGAATCAAATCATCTGCTTTCAACATATCAAGAATGCCCTGACGATTATAAGGCAGCGGCAAATCAAGTAACTCAAAGTAGGCAGGGTAATCTAGTAGTTTTAAAACCTCATCATCTGTCACACGCTCAAGAGCCACCAGTCGCTCAAAGGGTATTTCATCAAACAACCGCCATAGTGCACGTTCTTTTTCAGGAAACTCTTTTAATTTCTTTTTATACGAACCAACACGTATATATTCCACTCCCTGAAACCGGACAGGATTATTGGTAGCTCGATTAATCTCCAGAATAACAACACTTTTTTCATCTATATCAATAGTATAAAAATAAAAATGAATACGCGGTGTAAGCAAACGCAACAACCAGCTTTCAAGCTCCTCATTACCTTTCTTTGTAGTACCTGGGGAAAAGTCTGTTCCAATAACATTATGCAATTCATCATCAATCCCCCAAACTAAATAAGCACTGTTTTTTCCACACAACACAGCCGAATTACTCAAAGCTGAAATATACTCACCTACCTCATCAGGATCAGCTTTATTGTGTTTAAACTCAACCCATTCAGTTTCGGCAGGCAATGCACAAAGCTCACGCAGTAGTGCCTGTAAATATTCTCTTGAGCGATCTGTTGTCATACTTTTCGACCTTTAAACTCTGTAATAAATTATTACCAGTTTACTAATAATTCTGCTTATTGATCCGCTTCTCTTTTAGAGTTTGTTTCATAAAGAGTTTCTGTAATTGGCCCTTTATAAAGTTCCTCATTTAGAAATTGCAAAAGTTTTTTTGCAGGTGCCTTATCTGAAGGGAATACAATTTTTTCATCCTCCAGTTGAATGTCTACACCAAATCCTTCAGCATGAGATGCTATCTGCTGTGGTGTGTACTGATCAAGAATTTCTGAATCTTTAAGTAATGCAAAGCGCTTACAAAACCACTGGCTAGCCCCAACTGCTAAAGCACCAATGTCTTCAACAAGTAATTGGTCATGCTGTAAGATTTCACGAATTGTTTCTTCAGATGCTTCTTCATAATATTCAGCGAGCGATAAAAAAGAGTTTGTTATTCTAAAGTTTTGAAACAATAGTTTACTATCACTCGGCATAAAAACTGCGCTCAGTTTATTTTCTAATGCAAGCCCAGGTCTTTGCGTGCTTTCATATGTATTATTTTGCAAAAATAAAAATCTGCCAGGATTAATAACATGTGAACGGCTAAAGTTTTGAAAAAGCACTATTTCATCGTTATTTTCTGCCTGCACATATGCCACAACACCCTTGATATCATCAATTTGCTCTTCGTGTAAGCTTATTGTGTCTAGATCACGCAGAGATTGTCTGTTTTCATCATTTAATGGTTCCGGTAATTGATAATCAACTAGTTTATAACGCTCATGTGCCTCTGATTGATATCCTGGATCAAAATCAACTTCTTCAATATCAGTCATAAAAGAGGTATATTGTTCAAGCCAGCTTTGAGATAACTGGTTTTGAAGAGCTTGATGAAGTGGTATATAAAAAAACTGGTATTGACCACGTACTTTAACAATAGCAGCCAGCTGAAAGTCCTGAAACATTATTATTCCTCAATATGTAAGTAGATATTATTGGCAATTCTAACCGACTTAATTTTTTTTCCAGGTCGATTAAGTTCCGTCTTACTTATCAACAGGTAAGAAGAACCTTCTTCATTCCTAACACCATAAAAATGGTAGCCTAGCAAACCCATTACAGGATTAAAATGCAGAGTACCTGCATGAGCAATAACAATAAAAATAATAATCAGAATATAAGCTCCAGTCATCCATTGACCATCAAAACCAAGATTATCCCGCGAAATAAAGGGCAGTAAATAAGCTAAAAGAAAAGCAACAACTTCTTTATCATTATTCTCAAATTCCGCAATTTTAAAACTATGTGTTTGCCCTATTTTTCCTGCCAGCAATAATAGCAGCCAACAAATTAGCACTAACAATAAAGCCGAAACAAGCCATGGCAGCCAGCTATCCATTGGCTTATCTGAAGCGATTTTGTTTACTGCCACTGCACCTAAAATTGGCGCTAATGATGTTGCCACCAACAAAAGCTTAGCCATTTTATTTAGCATATTATTAACCTGTTATTTTATTGATTAATCTTGTGCGGCCAGTAAGAAGCTCTTGCATCATGCCCAGCTTTACTTTTTTAATTTTGCTAAGATTCTTCTCTAATGATTTGATGTTTCCATCCATATCAAAGAGAATACTTGATATTTCTCTTTGTTCTGTTTTAGATGGAAGAGCAATTTTGATTTTTTTAATGATTGTTAAGTTCAAGCCGCCTCTTCCTCCGTCACCAGTAGATAACTCTCTAAGTTCATCATATCGATTGTCCAGATTGTAATACAAGAAAAGAGAGTTAAATGAATCGTTGGGATAAATTGCAGCAATAGATTGATTTGTGCACAGTGATACCTTATTCATTGCAATTGTTCCTCTTGTTTTTCCTTGACCTGCAAGACCAATTAACACGCAATTCTCCTGAATTATTTTAGTGCTTGAATTATTCAATCCTTCTTCAGTTATTCTTTCTTTTACATCAAAAACAAATTTCTGATGTAATTCTCCTGAACTCATCTATCTGACATTATCACCCCAGTAACTACTGATCGAAGTACTGGGTGTACCACCGGCCGCGCAACCAGTAAAATCACCAATCTTTTTGACTTCCCAATCCTCAGGAATCTCACCCAATTCAGTTTGTTTGTAACCTTTTCCTTCACCAAACCCCGGCAGGCGTTTTTTTCCTGTGAGTAATTGTTGCATGGTGGCGGCTTTGATGGATTGTTTTTTTGCGATGAGTTTTTCTAATGATGTAATTAAGGAATCAACATCGAATAGCGCTTTTGCTATTACTTTTTGTTCTTTAATATCAGGCTTGGCTACTTTTATTTTTAAGCAAGTTTGTTTATTTAATTTTGGCTGTGCTGTTCCAGAGTTAAGAAGTGAATAATCAAGGCTTTCTAAAAATAAAGTCAAGTAACCAATATCAAAACCACTTCTTGTTTGCATTACATGAGCATGATTATTTACCCAAATTTTGCCTCTAACTTTAAATGCTAGCGGAAGGCTGCGACTAAGTATGTTTTCACCATCCTCACCCAATAAAATGTATTCACCATCAAACAAATAGTTATTTACATAGTCAACTACACCAGAAGCGCCATAATATGGATAGATGCCTTGCATTTTAGCTCGCTCACTAGATTTAACGGGTTTTCTTAAACCATCTAAAAACTCTACCGCTTTATCTAATTCACATATATCCCAGCTATCAGGTATTATTCCAACTTCTGTCTGCTTATATCCTATAGGACACAACTCAGCAACGACTGCTCGATAACGACCTGAAGAGCCTTTAACTTCCAAGGCCTTACTCACCAAGCTAACCCCATTTTTTTCAAATGCTCATCTACCTTGTTAGAAAGCTCACTAACCTCATCAATAATATGAGGCAAAGGCTGCGCATATCTTTCTTCCAGTGTTTTAACACGATTAGCTAATTTCTGAGTTACCCGCTCTATCTCTGCCTGAATATCACCTTCTAATTTAGC
>CAZNGU010000284.1:0-4004 GCA_964572325.1 uncultured Methylomarinum sp. | reverse complement strand
ACCAAAATCCTGCGTCAAACTTTCGTATATTATTAAATTCTCGTTCCTTAGCCAACCGCTGCTTTAATACGTGCCAAAGCATTTTCCAGATTTTCCATGCTGGTCGCAATGGAAATTCTAATATGTCCTGGGCAACCAAAGGCTGAACCAGGTACCAGAGCAACGCCTGCCTTTTCTATCAAATATTCGGCAAAATCAAGATCATTATCTATACCTTCTAGTCTGTTGATAAGCTTTTCTACATTGGGAAAAACATAAAAAGTACCATCACTTTTGATACATTCAACACCTTCAATTGTATTCAAATCTTCCACGACATAGTCATGTCGTTTTTTAAATTCAACCAGCATGGTTTCAATACAGCTTTGATCTCCAGAAATAGCTTCTACTGCAGCGACTTGTGAAATAGAGGTCGGATTAGAGGTGCTTTGCGACTGAATTTTACGCATTGCGCCAATCAAACTAACAGGGCCTGCGGCATAGCCAATACGCCAACCAGTCATTGAATAGGCTTTGGACACCCCATTAAGCACCATGGTGCGGTCATATAACTCAGGACAGGCATTTAGAATATTTACAAATTGTCCTCTTTCCCAAAGAATATGCTCGTACATATCATCCGTTGCAATAATGATATCAGGATAGTCCTTGAGCACATCGCCCAATAGCCTCAGTTCAGCTAAGGAATAGGCAACACCACTAGGATTTGATGGGCTATTAATTACAAACAAGCGAGTTTTATCTGTAATGGCCGCACGTAATTGCTCGGCGGTAATTTTAAATTGTTGTGATTGCGGAGCTTCAACAATAACCGGCATACCAGCAGCCAATAAAACCATATCCGGGTATGACACCCAATATGGCGCTGGAATAATGACCTCATCTCCCGGGTTTAGTAACGCCTGAGCCAAATTAAAAAAACTTTGTTTACCGCCACAAGAAACCAAAATTTGATTGGCCTGATAATCAAAGCCGTTATCTTTTTTAAATTTATTAATAATGGCTGTTTTTAAATCTGCAATACCATCAACTGCCGTATATTTAGTAAAGCCATTGTTAATAGCTTTTATCCCTGCAGCTTTAATAGAATCAGGCGTATCAAAATCCGGTTCGCCCGCGCCCAAACCAATAACATCTTTACCCGCTGCTCTCATTTCAGCTGCTCTAGCTGTGATCGCCAAAGTGGGTGATGGTTTAACTGCATTTACTCTGTTGGATAGTCTTATACTCATAATTTCTCTAGTTCAAAAACAATATCAATGATCTTAACTATTATACACTTTGTATGCTTTTTAAGTTTATGAGGAGCAAGGGTTTTATTAAACGCTTACTCATGCAATGTAATTATTCTTTATAAAAAACACAACTCCCGACAATTTGATTCAGTTAATGTATACTACAGACCCATATTATCAATATGATTTGACGCTTGATAATATCAATTAATTTGATACTAATATCAGAGCTGAGGATTTAATAAGCTCCAGAATTTTGGCGTAGGTTTTTGTTCCACATTGGTGCAAATAAAATGGGTGCAGAGCAGCACGCTAGACAACTTTTTTATGTTTCTGTCGAATCAAGAGACAAGTCAATACCTGGACTATTTAAAGATCAGCCCTTAGATAATACAAACTCTATTCCCAACTAAAAAACTGAGGAAATTCGTGTGGCTGTCATTAAGATATCTCCTGACCAGATCATCAAGAAAAAACGTAAAGGTCCTAAAGGCCATACTGTTGATCTTTCTGCCCTGGAAGATGTAAAAACCCTGCTTGGTGATGAATCGCGTCAACGCGATTTATTAATTGAACATTTACATAAAATACAGGATAAATTTCAATACATCTCCTCAAAATATCTAGTGGCTCTGGCGCATGAAATGAACCTTTCACCTGCCGAAGTTTATGAAGTCGCTTCTTTTTATCATCATTTTGATGTTATCAAAGAAGGCCAAACAGTTCCTCCGGCCTTGACTGTTCGTGTTTGCGATTCCATTTCTTGTGAAATGGCCGGTGCCCAGGGACTCATCAATGCCTTAGAACGTGGCCTGAATGAAAATATTCGCCTGCAAAAAGTGCCCTGTGTAGGCCGTTGTCAACATGCCCCAGTGGCTGTAGTCGGCCAAAATCCTATTGATCAGGCCACTGCAGAAACGGTTATGACAGCTGTTGCAAACAAGGATATTACCGCGAAAGTAACAGACTACATCAACATGGAAAGTTATAAAGCAGATGGAGGTTATCAAACACTTAAAAAAGTCATTGAAGGTAAAATCAGCACTGAATCCATTATGAAAAAAATGGAAGACTCTGGTTTACGGGGTTTAGGTGGAGCGGGTTTCCCGGCAGGGAGAAAATGGCGCATTGTGAATAGCTTTGCGGCTCCCAGAATGATGGCTGTTAATATTGATGAAGGCGAGCCAGGCACTTTTAAAGACAGACATTATCTAGAAATTGACCCCCATCGTTTTTTGGAGGGCATGGTCATTGCCGCTTTAACCGTGGGCTGCGAAGCAATTTATGTCTATTTACGGGATGAATATGCGGGTTGTCGAGAAATTCTGAGCAAAGAAATTGCTAATCTGCAAAACAATCCACCGTCTTCTGTTTATACCATGCCGCCTATTTACTTGCGTCGCGGAGCAGGGGCTTATATTTGCGGTGAAGAATCCGCGATGGTTGAGTCGATTGAAGGTAAAAGAGGTATGCCACGTTTAAGACCGCCGTTTTTAGCCGAAGTTGGCTTATTTGGCAGGCCCACCCTGGAACACAATATGGAATCGGTCTACTGGGTTAGAGATATTATTGAAAAAGGCCCTGACTGGTTTTCTTCCCATGGACGCCATGATCGCAAAGGCTTACGTTCATTTTCAATTTCTGGTCGTGTTAATAAGCCAGGTGTACATTTGGCTCCTGCCGGTATTACCATGCGTGAATTAATCGATGAATACTGTGGTGGCATGCAGGAAGGTCATGAGTTTTATGGTTATTTCCCTGGTGGTGCGTCTGGTGGTATGTTACCGGAATCCATGGCAGATATACCAATGGATTTTGACACCTTAAATCAATTCGGTTGCTTTATTGGTTCTGCTGCTGTTATTGTTTTTTCCAATCAGGATAGCGCAAAGCAACTGGCGCTGAATACCATGCGATTTTTTGAAGAAGAATCCTGCGGCCAATGCACACCTTGCCGAGTGGGTACAGCAAAAGCATCAACATTAATGGAGCAGAAACAGTGGAATACTGACCTGTTGGAAGAACTCGCCTCCGTTATGGTAGATGCTTCTATTTGCGGTTTAGGACAAGCAGCGCCAAATCCTATGCGCTGTGTTATCAAATATTTTCCTGATGAACTATAGACCTCATTTAAGAGAGATTAAATCATGGCTGCAAATCCCGAATACATGAATCAAGCAATAATCAACTTCACAATGGACGGTGAAGAAGTATCAAGCTATGAAGGCGAAACCATTATTCAAACGGCAAAACGTCTGGGCAAAGAAATACCCCATCTTTGTTATACAGAAAACTTGCGTGCAGATGGTAACTGTCGTGCCTGCGTTGTAGAAATTGAAGGCGAAAGAACATTAGCCCCTTCTTGCTGCCGTGTGGCGACAGAAGGTATGAAAGTACAGACAGCCAGTGAACGCGCAGTAAAATCACAAAAAATGGTGTTGGAATTATTGCAATCTGACATGCCAACACCCTCGCAGAGTGAGTCCCCTTATAAACTGGATTCCGAACTGGACAAATGGGTCAAGAAACTTAAAGTAGGTGAGCCTCGATTTGCACCTCGCGTTCAGCCAGAAGCAGATTTATCACATCCAGCTATTGCCGTTAATATGGATGCCTGCATTCAATGCACCCGTTGCTTGCGTGCCTGTCGTGAAGAGCAAATGAATGATGTTATTGGCTTTGCTAATCGAGGTGCTCATGCCGAAATCGTCTTTGATATTGCTGACCCCAGGGCAGCCAGGAGCTGTGTTGCCTGTGGCGGATGTGTGC
>CAZNGU010000283.1:0-4009 GCA_964572325.1 uncultured Methylomarinum sp. | reverse complement strand
ACTTATGCTAAACAGGATGATTTCCCCTCACTTTGAATTACACCCGATAGTGATAGTAATTAAGAATGGGGCACTGTATTTCTGAGTTTTATTTAAAAAGTTTAAAAACCAGTGAAGAAACGGTGTCCCATAACTCAGTTTCCAGTGTTTTAGGCTGATGCCGGTAGAGTGGCAGGTCATGAGAGGATATTGCAGAAATTTTTTGTTTCTTTTGTTTTAATTGCTGCTCATTTTTTTCCTGTAATAGTTGACCACCTGCTTTTTTCCATTCCATTAAATGGGTGATTTCTCCATTATTCAACCAGATACCATGGTTTTTACATCGGTCAATAATAACACCACTGCGATGAGCAAAGTTGACTCTATTCATCAGAACACGACAAACGGGGCATTTAATATAGCTAAACTGCTTTTTTTTCTGATAACGATCTTTATTTATGTTTTTAAGTAGTTTGACATTAATCTCAAATACATTGGAAACCGAGCTTTGTAATAAGGTTTCGATTTCACCTGGATCAAAAAACAGGCCAAAACAGCTTTTACAGCGTTCTATATAAAAGTTTTCTTGTAACTTTAGTTTTATTGTTTGTAGGGGTATCTGGCAATGCGGACAAATCCGTTTAGAATGTTTGCTGCTTATTGAAAAATGATGTTTGCCATGCAAATCGACATCATTTCGTACTTTACAATAACTGCAAAGATTAGTGTTAGCAGGTAAAGGGGCAGAACAGCTTAGACATCTGGCCATATTACATTTGGTCCAGAATAGCTTGTTTTTTGGCAGCGTATTCTTGTTTGGTAATAAGCTCTGCTTCAAACATTTTTTTTAATTGGGTCAATTTAGTCATGAAGTCGGTGGCATTCGAGGTCGTAGTCATTGTCTGTGATCCGGGCTGTGTTGTAATGGATTGAGCCATAGTTTGCCCTAATCCAATACCAGCGCCCATTCCCATGCCAAGTCCTGCTCCTCCGCCTTCGTTACGCGCGGCTTCACGCATGGCTTCTAATTGTTGTACTTTTGCATAGTCTAATCCAACGGCTTGGGCTGCTTGAGCTTCAGCTGTCAGATCGGCAATTCGGTTGATTCGTTCCAGGGTTTTTTCATCAAAGTCGGTGCCTTCAATTCTAAAATCAGTAATATCAAAGCCCAGCTTGCGAAAAGCCATGGATAGTTTAATAGATAACCCCTGGGCAATTTCTTCTCTATTCGCGTCAATATCGGCATAACTGAATTGACTTTCTGCCAGATAATCACTAATAGGATGAATAATCCGGGTAGACATGACGTCCCTAAAATCATCAATATAAAAATCGTTATGGCTACCCACCACATTAACAAAAAAATCTTTAGCATCGTAAATTCGGTAACTGTAGTTACCATAAGCTTTTAAACCTACAGGAAATTTATATTTGGGATCATTATATTTAATAGCTGAAGTGGTTCCCCATTTTTGATTAAGAATTTTGCTTCTTTTATAAAAATAAATACCTACCTTATGTTCACTGTCAAAAAATTGCATGAATTTTTTAATGGTAGTCCAGAAAGGTATATTGGCTGTTTTAAGATCAATCATACATTCTTCTTCAATCACCGACTGAACTTTGCCTTCATAGACAAATATGCATCCTTGACCGGGACCTACAATGAGTTTTGAAGCATTTTTAATTTCATCGCCATTTTCAGTCCATTGTGTAAGCAACACATCTGCCGTTGGGTTTTCCCATTCAATAACAGAGCGGAGTTGTCGTTTAATACCGTCTAGCAATGCCATATTAACCTCGGTTTCTTCAGTTTATTTGATATGATTGTCTTTATTGAGATTATAGTAAAAATTAAGAGAGAGTGTGATGTTAAGACCATTTAAAAATAGTCGACCGGTTGTTGGAGAAAATGTATATATTGATGAAAGTGCGGTCATCATTGGGGATGTTGTTATAGGCGATGATGTTTCCGTCTGGCCTACTTGTGTGATCAGAGGCGATGTGGAAAGTATTCGGATTGGTGATGGGACGAATGTTCAGGACGGTTCGGTATTACATGTTTCTCATGCTGGGGATCATTCAACACAAGGGCATCCCCTGCATATTGGCAAGGGTGTGACTATTGGCCATCATGCGACAGTACATGCCTGTACGGTAGGAGATTATTGTTTGATAGGGATGGGTGCTATTATTCTAGATGATGCAATAATAGAAGATAATGTGATATTAGGAGCAGGCTCTTTAGTGCCTTCAGGTAAAACTTTAGAGGGTGGTTTTTTATATGTCGGCTCGCCTGCCAGGAGAGTACGACCACTAAAGGACTCAGAAAAGGAGTTTCTGGAATATTCCTATAAACATTATATTGAATTAAAAGATGAATATCTGGCAGGACAATAATACAGGTTTGAGGTGTATTGTCTTTAGTTTAGGTAACATGCAATAATTAACCTACAAATATTGTGACGTATTTTTGTTTGCCTTTGGTGTTGCTGCATCGGACGCATAGCAATCTATGTAAGCAGAGTGGTAACGCCAAAGTCGGACAAAAAGGCAAGCAAGATTGGTGGCTTATTTATTGTCATATACCTGAATACTATATAATAATCAAGAAAGAGGGTTTAATAGATTTAAATCCCATTCCTAAGTCGAATTACCCTGTGAGTTAAAAGTGGAAATTTCCGAATACATGAACAAACTTGGCCAGCACGCAAGAGCAGCCGGTCGTCAAATGAGCAAAGCAGAATCAGCTAAAAAAAACAATGCGTTATTGAAAATAGCTGAAGCTTTATCCGATAGCAAAGCAACACTAGCTATTGAAAATAAAAAAGATTTAGAGGCAGGCAAAGAAAATGGACTGGATGCCGCTTTACTGGATCGTCTTGAGCTAACACCTGTCAGAATTGAGGCCATGATTGAAGGTTTGCATCAGATTTCAGCATTGGCTGATCCTGTCGGAGAAATAACTGACCTCAGTTATAGACCCAGTGGTATTCAAGTCGGACAAATGCGTGTTCCTTTAGGTGTTATCGGTATTATTTACGAATCACGTCCCAATGTAACGGTTGATGCCGCTGCTTTATGTCTAAAATCGGGCAATGCCTGTATTTTAAGAGGTGGTTCAGAAGCGATTCATTCCAATCAGGCTATTGCCCAATGTATTACTAGCGGTTTAGAAGCAGCAGGTTTGCCCAGTGAGGCTGTTCAAGTAGTGGCAACAACTGACCGCGCAGCTGTTGGTGCATTAATCACTTTGGATCAATATGTTGATGTTATTGTGCCGCGCGGTGGAAAAGGTCTGATTGAACGCATTAGTAAGGAATCGACTATTGCTGTAATCAAACATCTGGATGGTATTTGCCATGTCTACATTGATGCCCAGGCCGATATTGAAAAAGCGATCAATATTGCTTTTAATGCAAAAACGCATCGTTACGGTGTCTGTAACGCGATGGAAACATTGCTGATTGCTGAGTCCATAGCTGGTAGGGTTTTACCTGAACTAGCAAAGAAATATCATGAAAAAGGCGTCGAATTACGTGGCTGTGTTAAAACCTGTTCATTAATTCCAGATTGCATTCGGGCTACTGAAGAAGACTGGGATACCGAATACTTATCAGCCATTTTATCCATTAAAATTGTGGATGATATTGACGCAGCTATCGAACATATTAATCAACATAGCTCTGCACATACAGAATCTATTATTACCGAAAATTACACTTTAGCCCGGCGCTTTTTACGGGAAGTGGACTCAAGTTCAGTCATGGTTAATGCGTCTACGCGTTTTGCCGATGGTTTTGAATATGGACTAGGCGCTGAAATTGGAATTAGCACAGACAAGCTTCATGCCAGAGGCCCTGTAGGATTAAACGGTTTGACTTCATTAAAATATGTGGTATTGGGTGACGGCCAAATCAGAGTTTAAAAGTACCTGGGTGTGATTAAATAGAACCTGAATCCGTGACTTCAATGCGGATAGCAGGACTCAAGGTATTGGTTTCACAGGGGATTTAAAAAAATCTTAGCT
>CAZNGU010000282.1:0-4017 GCA_964572325.1 uncultured Methylomarinum sp. | reverse complement strand
GTATCAATGGCATTAGTTAAACTGTCGGCATAAGCATCTAAATGATTGTAATCAATTTTTAAATCTGCCTGGTTTTCACTTTTATAGCCAATATCACTCATGCGTAATGAAGTTGCATAGGGATGGAAAAGAGTATAAGGATCAAATTCATCAAATTCAGCCATCAAATGCGGTCTGCTTTTAAAAAAGGTTTTGCAGATTGCAGGGGAAGCACCAAATAAATACAAAATCAACCAGCCCTGGCGCTGAAAGTTTCGAGTCAGCTCAAAGTAAGAAGCGGATATAAAATCTTTTAGTGTATGGGTAGACTGACTTTGTTCATACAATACCGGCCAGAGTGCGTCGGGTACTGAATAATTAAAATGTATACCAGCAATAGCTTGCATGGTTCTACCATAACGATGCCATAGGCCTTGTCTGTAGACATGTTTCATTTTACCAATATTTGAACAGCCGTATTCTGCGATAGGAATACTCTCATCCCCGTTGATTCCACAAGGCATACTGCTTGACAGTAATAATTCATCATCCAGGTGGTCATAAACGTATTGATGTATATTATGCATAAAGTCCAGTGTCTTGTTAATATCAGCAAATGGAGGCGTAATAAATTCAAGTAGTGCTTCTGAATAATCTGTGGTGATATGAGGATGCGTTAATGCTGAACCCAGAGCATAAGGATGTTTTAACGCTGAGATCTTGCCTTTTTGGGAAATTCGAAGGCTTTCCTTTTCTATGCCTTTAAGTCCGCCAAGCAATAAATACTGTTTCTTGGTTTTTAGTAGATACTCGAGTTTTGGAGAATGGGTTGTATTCAAATTGCTCATAAAAGGGGGCTGACCCGATTGATCTTGATATAATTTGCTTATTATAAGGGCATATCGCTAACGGGAGTAGTTTATCATTTCAGAGCACCATTCGCAGAGAGGACAAACCGCTGAAAAAATTCTTAAATCCGTTTTTGGATACGATAGTTTCAGAGGGCAGCAAAGGGAAATTATTGAAAGGCTCATCATGGGACAGGATGCCTTAGTTCTAATGCCAACGGGTGGTGGTAAATCATTATGCTATCAAATTCCTGCTATTTGTCGTTCCGGAGTTGGCATTGTTATTTCACCCTTAATTGCTTTAATGCAAGATCAGGTGAGTGCCTTACATTTGTTGGGCGTTAAAGCGGCTTTTCTAAATTCGACATTATCAATTGAAGAAGCGCGAGCAGTTGAGCAACAGTTATTGCAAGATGAACTGGATTTACTCTATATAGCACCGGAAAGATTGACTTCAGCATGGACAATATCCTTATTTGAACGCATTAATATCGCTTTATTTGCTATTGATGAGGCTCATTGTGTGTCGCAGTGGGGACATGATTTTCGAGTCGATTATTTAAAATTATCATTGTTGCATGAAAAATTTCCAGCAATTCCACGTATTGCCCTAACAGCAACGGCGGATGAAAAGACCCGGGAAGAAATAATTACTCGACTGGACTTAGTTCAGGCACAGTCTTTTATCAGTGGTTTTGATCGGCCTAATATTCGTTACCGAATAGTGCAAAAACAAAATGCAAAACAGCAATTACTCCATTTTATTAGAGCAGAACATGCAGGGGATGCCGGTATAGTCTATTGCTTATCAAGAAAAAAAGTTGAAGCTACTGCAAAATGGTTGAGTGAAAAAGGAATCAATGCTCTGCCTTATCATGCGCGTTTGGACAATCAAGTAAAAAGAAATAATCAACATCGGTTTTTAATGGAAGAAGGTGTGGTTATTGTAGCGACTATTGCTTTTGGCATGGGCATAGATAAGCCCAATGTACGCTTTGTAGCACATCTGGATTTACCGAAAAGTATCGAGGGATATTATCAGGAAACTGGCAGGGCAGGTCGTGACGGGGAACCAGCTAATGCCTGGATGGCTTATGGTTTACAGGATGTTATTACTTTAAGACAAATGCTGGCAGGATCTAATGCTGATGAGGCGCATAAACGGGTAGAATTTCATAAGCTGGAGTCTATGCTGGCTTTATGTGAATTGGTCAGTTGTCGAAGACAAGCTTTATTGGCCTATTTTGGTGATGATCTTAAACAAGATTGCGGAAATTGTGATACTTGCCTGGAACCTGTAGAAACCTGGGATGGAACTGTCGCAGCGCAGCAAGCCTTGTCTTGTATTTATCGTACAGAACAGCGATTTGGAGTGAATTATCTGATTGATGTATTGCTGGGAAAGCCTAATGAAAGAATAAAAAGTTTTGGACATGATAAACAGTCTACTTTTGCTATTGGCAAGGAGCTTGAAGAAAAACAATGGCGTTCGGTGTTTAGGCAATTAGTGGCAAAAGGCTTGGTGGCGGTCGATTTTGAGGCTTATGGTGCGTTTAAATTGACAGAGCAATGCCGTCCTGTTTTACGGGGTGAACAAGCTGTCATGTTGCGTAAAGATGTATCGCCTGAAAAAATACGTAGTAAAAAATCTGTTCAAAAACCTGATATTACAGGACAGAATAAAATTTTATGGGAAGCATTACGTGCTAAACGTAGTGAAATTGCCAAGACTCAGGATGTCCCTTCCTTTGTTGTTTTTCATGATGCTACTTTAATGGCAATGATGGATGAAATGCCAGAAAACCTGCAACAAATGAGCTATATATCTGGAGTGGGTGAGAAAAAACTAGAACTTTATGGTGAAATTTTTCTCGACGTACTTAATCAATTTCCTGCAATAGAATTAATTGATACGGAAACAGCATTATCAGAAACAGCAATGGAAACGCTGGAATTATTCAAGTTAGAGCATAATGTTAAAAACATAGCGCAACAAAGAAATTTAAAAGAAGAGACCATTTATAATCATTTAGCACAGGCACTGGAAGCCGGTGATATAGAATTAAAAGATGTAGTAGATTTAACGGAGCAGGAAATTCAGGCAATAGAAGACGCGATTAGCAATTTGCCGGAACAGCAAAGAAATGCATTAAAACCCGTATTTGAGTTTTTTGATGAAAACTATAGTTATAGTGTGTTGCGTTGTGTAAGAGCCAGTTTTATGTTTAAAATAGCATAATTAAGCAGCTAACACAGCATGAGTACTTCACAGTTTTGAGCGGTGAACAGTTTCCTATAAAAGTGTTCACTTTTTGGCTGATTTTGCCTTAATTTTCACTCTGGCTTATCGGACATCGCATTTCTCTATAACTTAAAGTCCAAAGCCAGATACATGTATTCCAGCAACCCCAGCATCAGTAGGAATATGTTTTTTCAAAGTGATTTCAACGTCCATATTAAGTGCATATAAACAGCGATAGAGATGATCAAAGGTAAAGCCAGATAAATGTCCATTGGCAAGTTGTGACACTTCAGGCTGTGTAATACCTAATAGCTCGGATGCCTCTTGTTGTTTCATGCTCTGCTCTTGAATTAAAGAATTAATTGGCTCTTTTGCTCTTTCTAAATCCCTTGGCATATTGTCGAGCTAACTTTTTCTGCGTCCCACGTGGCAAATATCAAAACCAGCTTTTGCTTTTTTACAGGCTTTTTTTCCCGCATCAAACTTACTTGTTTCAAATCAAACTGGCTTCACAGTACTCAACTTCCGCTCTTTCAACCAATGAGTTTCTTTTCTGCGGCTGACTCTCGCAGGGAACAAATAACCATAAAATAACTTGCTGTGTTCAGCGTCAGGATTATGCAGGACGATGTACTTTTCTCAGCAAAATGAACTACGCATTAGAAGAATAGAGGCAAGTTGATTGCCATGTTATAAAACCAGGCAGTTCTCAGGTTTTGCTCTCTCTGCTCTACTTTTCTCTTTTTAAATCGTGTGGAAGTTGTCATGGCTTTCTTTCTTGGCACTGGACCTAACAAACAATATAATTTCGCTTTTGTTCTTTCAAAACCACTAGGTATACCGTCGAGCTTATTTTCTCCGAATTCAACTTGGTAAACAACGAAACCCTATTTTGCCTTTTCTCAGGCTTATATTTTATAGTACTTTATTATAGTGAATTTATGCTAA
>CAZNGU010000281.1:0-4019 GCA_964572325.1 uncultured Methylomarinum sp. | reverse complement strand
GGTCGGTTAGCAGCTAAAAGAGCCGTGGGTTTAGGCATGCGGGTAATTGCTTATGATCCCTTTGTAACCGCTGAAATTTTTGAAGAATGCGGAGCGCAATCAGTTGATCTGGAAACCTTGGTCAAAGAAGCAGACTATTTGACCTTGCATTGCCCGATGATTGAAAAAACCCGTGGCATTATCGGTGCTGAGCAATTAAAAATGATGAAAAAGACAGCCATGTTAATTAACTGCGCACGGGGTGGCCTGGTTGATGAAGCCGCTTTATATGAGGCTTTGAAAAATGGTGAGATTGCCAAAGCAGCGCTTGATGTATATGAGACAGAGCCCCCTAAAGATTCACCTTTATTTGAACTGAACAATATTACTTTTACACCGCATTTAGGTGCTTCAACACGCGAAGCTCAAGTCGCGGTCAGTGTGGAAATTGCGATTCAGGCAGTCACGTATCTGAAAACGGGCGAAGCAATCAATGCCTTGAATTTATCAACAAAAATTTCTGCTGAAGAGCTAAAAAAATCACGTCAGTTCATGATGCTGGCTAAAGTTATGGGTAAATTACTGGTGAACCTAGCAGGTAAACCGATTGAAAAACTGGAAGTTGCTTTGTTTGGTACAGCAGCAGCAGTAGAGGTAAGACCCATTACCGTTGAAGCTTTAGTGGGTGTTTTGGAAGATCAGTTTTCCACACCGGTGAATAGTGTAAATGCAGAGAATATTGCTAAAAAACAAGGTTTAAGTCTGGTTGAATCCAAGTCAGAAGAGCCTCAGGGCTATTTGTCCATGGTCAAATTAGTTGGACATTGCTGTGAAAATAAAACGGTATCAGTTGCGGGTACCTTATTAGGAGCTCAGCATCCACGTATTGTAAACATCAATCAGTTTGAGATTGAAGTTGTACCAGAAGGCACTTTGTTGATTACTGAGCATAATGACAAGCCAGGTGTTATTTCGGCCATAAGTTCTATTTTAGGTGAAGCGAATATCAATATATCCAGAATGCAAGTGGGTGTGCCTGACTCTAACGATAAAGCCATGGCAGTTATTAGTGTTTCCAGTCCTTTGCCTGATGATATTTTAGATAAAGTGAGAAGCCTTTCTTTTGTTAATAGCGCCATTCAAATTAATCTATGAGTTTTGACATTATCTGCTTTGATTGCGACAGTACTTTAAGCAAGATTGAAGGCATTGATGAATTAGGCCGATATGTTGATAAGTTTGCAGAAATGGCGACATTAACTAATGCCGCCATGAATGGGGAACTGGCGCTTGAGCAAGTTTATGGCAAGCGCCTGGCGTTGATAAAGCCGGATAAAAAACAAATAGACTGGCTGGCAGATTTGTATATATCTGAAATGGTCGAAGGTGTTGAAGAAGTTTTTAATACTTTACTAACGCAAGGCAAACAGCTTCATATTATCAGTGGAGGTATTCGCCAGGCTATTTTGCCTTTGGCCAGGAAGCTGGGACTTCCTGATAAGCAGGTGCATGCAGTTGATGTATTATTTAATGATGACGGCTCATATCAAGATTTTGACCAACAATCACCGTTGGCAAAAACGGGAGGTAAAGCAGTGATTTGTCAGCAGATAAATAAGAATAATCTGACGATGGCAATGATAGGTGATGGCAAAACAGATTTAGAAGCAAAACAGGCCGGTGCTAAAATCATCGGTTTTGGTGGGGTTGCTGCAAGAGCCATTGTTATAGAACACGCAGATAACTTTGTAAAAGACACATCGCTTTTGGCGGTGTTGCCGTATTTGAATTAACAGATTTTGTAGAGAGATAACATGGCTGGACATAGTAAATGGGCTAATATTAAACACCGTAAGGGTGCTCAGGATGCTAAGCGCGGAAAAATTTTCACCAAGATAATACGGGAAATTTCTGTTGCGGCAAAAATGGGCGGTGGAGACCCCGTTAATAACCCTGCCCTACGAACTGTAATAGATAAAGCCTTAGGTTCCAATATGAAAAGGGACACTATTGAAAATACTATTAAAAAGGCAACCGGTACTATGGAAGGGATTGTCTATGAAAATGTACGTTATGAAGGTTATGGGCCGGGTGGAACGGCTGTTATGGTGGAATGCTTAACGGATAATCGAAACCGTACCGTGGCAGAAGTAAGACATGCATTTACTAAAGCGGGGGGAAATCTGGGAACTGATGGTTCAGTGTCTTATATGTTTAATAAAATTGGGGTTCTTAGCTATTCTGATTCTGTTGATGAAGATGCAGTCATGGAAGCTGCTATGGAAGCTGGAGCCGATGACATCGTCACCAATGATGATGGCTCAGTTGATGTAATAACAGCACCTGAAGATTATTTGGCTGTAAAAGAAGCTATGCTGGCCGCAGGATTTGAACCGGAACATGCAGAAGTAACCATGCAAGCCGATACTAAAGCTGAGCTGGATATCAAAGGGGCAGAGAAAATGTTACGTTTAATTGATGTTCTGGAAGATTTGGATGATGTGCAGGATGTTTTTTCCAATGCAGATATATCAGCAGAAGTGATGGCGCAACTTGTCGATGAATGAGCCACTTTCCTAGTGGCAAAAATCCTAGGTATAGATCCCGGCTCAAGAATAACGGGTTATGGCATTATTGAGGAAACTGGACTAAATAGTTATCAATATATCGCCAGTGGTAGTATTCGGATAAAAGCTGAGTCCTTTCCAGAGCGCTTGAAGCAAATTTTTGATGGTATAACGGAAGTAATTGAACTGTATCGTCCTACGCAAATGGCCATTGAACAAGTCTTTATGCATAAAAATGCAGATTCTGCCTTAAAACTGGGGCAGGCTAGAGGGGCCGCTATTTGTGCAGCCATGAACGCGGGTTTACCGGTTTCTGAATATGCAGCCAGACAGGTTAAACAAGCTCTGGTGGGCAAAGGTAATGCAGATAAAACACAAGTGCAACACATGGTAAAAATATTGTTGAATGTTCAAGGTAAATTACAAATAGATGCCAGTGATGCGCTAGGGATTTGTCTTTGCCACAGTCATTATCAGCAAACGGAAAAACGCTTAAAACAGCACGCCTTATGATTGGTTTTATTCGCGGGAAGCTGATTGCAAAAACACCACCGCAATTACTGGTGGATGTTCAAGGTGTTGGTTACGAGATGGAAGCCCCCATGACTACATTTTATGATCTTCCTGCTATTGGTCAGGAGCTTCAGCTTTTTACTCATTTAGTGGTTAGAGAAGATGCCCATATTCTGTTTGCTTTCGCTAAAGAAGCGGATCGCATCATGTTCAGAAGTCTGATAAAAGTCAATGGCGTAGGGCCTAAACTCGCTTTAACTATTTTGTCTGGACAAAGTGCTGACGAGTTTCATCGTTGTATTCATGATAATGATATTCAGGCTTTAGTACGTTTACCCGGCATTGGTAAAAAAACAGCGGAACGACTGATTATTGAAATGCGCGATCGACTGCCAGCAAGAACAGATGAATCCGGTGTTAGTCAGAGTAATTCCCTTCAGCAAGCAAGCAATAATCCTAAGCAAGAAGCGATTAGTGCGTTATGTGCTTTAGGGTATAAGCCGCAGGATGCCAATAAAATGGTGCAGAATATTCCTCAGCAAGATAAAAGTTGTGAAGATATTATTCGCTTGGCATTACAAGGCGCAGCTGCAAGATGATTGAAAGTGATCGCTTGATATCGGCCAATAGCGCAGTAGATGAAGAGCGGCAAGACCGTGCCATACGACCTAAACGGCTGGCAGAATATGTGGGGCAAAAAGAACTGCGCATACAAATGGAGATTTTTATTCAAGCGGCGGTAGCTCGAGGCGAAGCTTTAGACCATGTTTTGATTTTTGGCCCTCCAGGTCTTGGGAAAACAACTCTCTCCAATATTATAGCCACAGAAATGGGGGTTAATATCCGCCAGACATCGGGTCCGGTTTTAGATAAAGCGGGTGATGTGGCTGCTTTACTGACTAATCTTGAAGCCCATGATGTGTTGTTTATTGATGAAATCCATCGCTTAAGCCCAGTGGT
>CAZNGU010000280.1:0-4020 GCA_964572325.1 uncultured Methylomarinum sp. | reverse complement strand
GATGGTCTGGCTGCCGGTATTATGCTAATGACATATGCAGTAATTGCATATATGGCAATTGAAGTAGGTGGGATGGATATTGCTATTATTGCTCTGGCTGTTACAGGGGGTATTATTGGTTTTTTATGGTTCAACACATACCCAGCTATCGTTTTTATGGGCGATACAGGTAGTCAGTTTATCGGTTTTGTGGCTGGATTTCTGACGATATATCTAACACAAAATGTAAACCAGACTTTAAATCCAGCCTTACCTTTATTATTACTAGGATTACCTATACTTGATACCGTGACGGTCATGACACGTAGAATTCGTGCAGGAAGGTCGCCCTTCTCTCCAGATAAAACACATGTTCATCATAGATTGATGGAGCATGGCTTTTCTCATGCAGAGTCTGTAGCTAGCATATATTTATTTCATAGCTTTTTTTTAGCAGCTGCCCTGGCTTTTAAACATGACTCGGATTTTGTAGTTATTGGAGCTTATCTACTTATTTCGACATCTATTTTATTATTTTTTTATTTGGCAAGTACAACAGGGTGGTCTTTACATCCTGCTAAGCAAGGCTGTAGTAGGCGAGGAAATAAATTTTGGCGTAATAATACGCTATTTCAATTTTGTAGACACTATATCAATTTTTCGCTGGCAATCTTTCTTGCGACGCAGTTGTTTTGTTTGAGGGGTCGTATTGCCGACATGTCAAATAATGCCTATTTAATAACAATTTGCTGTCTGGTTCTATTTTTTTTGTTACCTCGATCGTATCAGAATATATGGGTGCGATTTAGTATATATATTGCTGCAATTTTTGCCAATATCATGGGGCAGGATTTTCCGGAAATGCAAATTCATACGCATTGGCTTATGGATGTTTTTTTGTTTGCCCTGATTGTTGTGGTTTCTATTGCAATTCGTATTACGCGAAAAACCAAATTTTGCATGACCACTCAGGATGTACTACTCGTGCTGCTTGTTATTGCCAGTATTTTGCTCATTGATATTAAATTGATTGAGCATGTAACATTTAGATTGTTTTGTCTGGTATACGCCTTAGAATATTTACTACACAGGAATATATATGAATTCAGGTTGAGCAGATATCTGGCAGCTGTTTCTGGTGTGTTAATTATGACGATAACTTTACCAACTCTCCTGTGAGTATGGGATAGAGCTTTCAAACCCAGCCAATTATTTTAGGTGCTATTTGATTTTATTAATAGCCCTCATCCTGTAAATGGTTAGGGGTAGTAACTTAGTAATAGATCGATATAAATATATCGGCATATGTAATTTATGAGGAAAACAATGCAAGTTAAAAAAATTTTATGGATAATTATAGGATTGAGCCTACTTCCGTTGGGGGGGTGTGACGGCACTAAAGACCGTGAGGCAAAATATCTTAGTAAGGCTCAAGCGCATTTCGATGAGGAAAATTATGAAAAAATGCGGGTTGATCTAAAAAATGTTTTGCAGATTAATCCCAAAAATCTTGAAGCACGTTATTTGATGGCTTTAGCGGCCGAAAAAAATCAGGATTGGCGAAAAATGTTTGGGAATTTATCTGCGGTTGTTGAAGCTAATCCGGAGCACTATGATGCGCAGCTCAAATTAGGTAAATTATTTTTGTTCAGTAAAGATATCGATAAAGCAACGGAAAAAGTACAGATAGTTCTGGCAAAGAAACCGGATTATCCTGATGCCCTGGCTTTAAAGGCAACAATTCATTTATCCAGGAATGAAAAGGAAGAGGCAAAGTTATTATTGAATCAAACTTTAAAAGTAGAACCCGGTCATTATGATGCTTCATTATTGATGATTAAAATGCTGGGAGAAGAGGAAAGTCTGGATGAAATAAAACAGATACTTGAGACCGCTATAGTCGCTCATCCTGATAAGTTAAAACTTTCGCTCATTAAAATAAATATACTTTTAATGGAACAAAAAAAGGATGAAGTGGAAAAGTTGTATCAGGATTTGCTTCTACGTTTTCCAGAAAATGAATCCCTTTATTACAATTTGGCAAAGTTTTATGTAACAGACAAAAAAATTGATTTAGCAGAGCAGGTTTTGAAGAAACTGGTCAATCAATTGCCGGATATAGATCAACCAAAATATGTGTTAATTGATTTTTTAACTCGCCAGAGAGGTCTTGAGAAAACTGAGAAAGAACTGGATATCCTTATTAGCGAAAATCCCGAAAATTTTGGCTTTAAATTTGTAAAAGTGCAATTGTATAATGATAGCCCAGAAAAAATGCAAATGATTCTTGAACAAATTGTTGAAGATGACAAGCTGGGTCCGGCAGGTATAAAAGCCAGAAACAGGTTGGCTTTAATACTTAATTCTCAAGATAAACAGGATCAGGCAAGGATATTAGTAGAAGACGTTATCGAACTGGAGCCATCTAACATGCAGGCACTACTGCTTAGAGCTAGTTTTCAAATGAAAGATAATGATTATGAAGCTGCAGTTGCTGATGCAAGAACGATCTTAAGAAATGAGCCAGAGTCTGAAAAAGCCTTGATGCTACTAGCCATTTCTCACATAAAATTAAACAATGTTGAGTTGGCGCAAGAAGCGCTTGAAAAAGTTTTACTGATAAACCCTAAAAATGTAATTGCGGCTAAAGATATTGCGCGGATAAGGCTTGGGCAAAAAGATGTAGCTGGCGCAATTGAGCTTTTAGAAAAATACAGAACTGAGTTTAAAGATGATCGGGATATTCCGATTATGCTAATTGATCTGTATGGGAAGAACCGGGAATGGGATAAAGCTGAAGTTATTGCTAAGGAACTTCTGAATGATTCTGAACCCAAGGAGTTGCCCCATTACAAACTTGCTCAACTTTATATGGGACAAAAAAGATATCAGGATGCTATTGCCGAGTTCCGTATAGTTCTAAACACCCAGCCTACAGCTCCTGATGTGTTAGCTGGATTGGTTAATTGCCATCTTGCTTTAAAGCAAGAAAAAGAAGCAGAAAAGGTATTGGATCATGCACTTGTTGCTAATAAAGATAATCCAGCCTTATTAACGATGCGTGCTGAATTATATAGAAATAATAAGCAGTATATAGATGCTGAGCAATTATTTAAACGAGTTATAGAGCTTAAACCAAATGTTGAACTAGGCTATACCAACCTGGCTACCGTTTATTTACTTCAGAAACAACTTGATAATGCACTCGAAGTTTACCGGCAAGGTTTGTTGGCTATTCCGGAAAGTGGTATTTTTTATTTGCAATTAGCCATTATCAATACCATTAAAGACGATACATACAAAGCAATTGATGCTTATGAAAAACTATTAATAATAGCACCTGAGAATATACTGGCACTGAATAACCTGGCTGCTTTACTGGTAGAAAGTTCGGATCAAAAACAAGTGGAAAAAGCTTTAACGATAATTGCCCCATTAAAAGATTCGGAATACACTGCTTTTCTTGATACTTATGGCTGGGTTAATTACAAAAATGGAAAAGCTGATGAAGCGCTTATGGCGTTAGAGACTGTTGCTCAAAAAGAGGATGTCATTCCCGAAATGCATTATCACTTAGGGATGGTTTATATAGAAAAAGGCCGAGTTGAAGAGGCAAAACTAGAACTGGAAAAAGCAGTGGCTGATGATGCTAAGTATAAGGCTCTAGAAACTGCTAGAGCAGAACTGGAGAAACTAAAGGCAATGTAACTAACCGCACAATTCGGCGGGTTGATGGGCTTTTTTCTTGTTCCCACGCTTTGGCGTGGGAACAAATTTCTTCCTCGGCGAGTACTTCTCTATTGTGAATATATGAATATTGGTCTATTTAGGAGCGAGGGTTTAATAACTTCCCGATTTTGACTTGTCTTTTTATTCACGCTCCTGTAAAGCAAAAAGCCTACGCCAAATTTCCGGAACTTATTAAATCCTCGCTCCTTAGCCAATTTATAGTGGACTCCATTATCCTAGAATAATCAGTTGATCGCTCAGGCCAGCTATAAGGTATTGAACTATAAGTTGAATAGGGTTTGTCATGAGTAA
>CAZNGU010000279.1:0-4039 GCA_964572325.1 uncultured Methylomarinum sp. | reverse complement strand
AATACGGAGATAAAATAGACCTGCCTAATGATCCACATTTAGGTCAATTTACAGCTTTTGATGCCACTACAGGGAAAATTGCTTGGTCAAATGACGAGCCATTTTCTGTCTGGTCTGGCTCTGTTGCCACAGCAGGCGGCATTGTGTTTTACGGTACCTTAGAAGGTTACCTAAAAGCCGTTGATGCCAGAACTGGCAAGGAATTATATAAATTCAAAACACCCTCGGGTATTATTGGCAATATCAGCACGTGGCGTTATCAAGGCCGACAGTTTGTAGGTGTGTTATCCGGCATAGGTGGCTGGGCCGGTATTGGTCTTGCTACGGGAGCAACTGAAGACAGCGATGGTTTAGGGGCTGTCGGTGCTTATAGAGCCCTTAGCAGCTATACCAAATTAGGTGGCACATTTTCTGTTTTTGCCTTACCCACCACAAAATAATCACTTCTAATCGAAACCCTGATTTTTTTAATATCTCTTGATCAAGTTAAGCGACAGATCAGGGTTTCTTTTTTTGTATAGCAACTTTGAAATTAAAATTGTGCACATAGCTCATCCCTACTTTACTTAAAACCATCAAAACCATAGTAAATAAATAGGGTCTACTATAGAATTATGGCTCGCTTCGCGATCACAACCTAACCTTGTATCTCAAAGGAAATTTAATGAAAATACTACCTGCTCTTTTACTTTTATCGATTTTCGGGTGTGCTTCTAATCCAACTACTTCTCGCGATTATTCTGTAATTACGGCTATGGAAGAGG
The DNA here is from genome assembly GCA_964572325.1 of uncultured Methylomarinum sp. GTDB lineage: Bacteria > Pseudomonadota > Gammaproteobacteria > Methylococcales > Methylomonadaceae > QPIN01. The sequence continues at coordinate 3,275 of CAZNGU010000279.1, read as the reverse complement.
CAGGAAAATACGTAGCACACGAAAATACCCGTTTTTTCATGTTTCGTATTCTCCCGAGTTCACTTGTATACCCAACATCCTCTACTCTTAAAAGGCACCTTTCTGAAGCCGCAAAATCTGCTTCAACTTTAGCTATTATTGGTTCGGATCATGCTTTGAATTACGAAATACTTAAACTGGCGTTGTCAGAATCTGAAGAAGCTTCACTTGTGGGTGCAAGTAAAATTTATGTAGGCGATAGCGATCAATTTAGTGAACTCGAAGAATTGGCCTTACGAGCTGGCACTATGTTTAAAGCCACAACTTATCCGAAGTAATTGGGTTAACTTTATGTTTATATTCCATTACATAGCACTAAATTTGGTTTAACCGCTCAACGATTTGCTGTATTTCATGGGTAAATTCAGACATTTGCTCATCTGAAATTAAGCCATAGTGTTTCCATGATGCTAATTTCATAACTGCATTGCTTCTTTTCAAATCGTCAAACATGATGGATATTTTTTTATCTTCTTTGTTTAATAATTTCCAGAGTTCAAGATAGGATTCATGCTCTTTATCTTTTCGTTTACATGAGATTTGGTCAATTTGATCAAAAATTTTGTCACACGAAATACTAAGAACTTGATTTTTCATGTCTCTAATTTTTTTCCAGTCACTTTCAGGTATATGTCTCATACATTTATTTGCTGTTATTCATTAATAAGATAAATCATTATCTGAGAATTTTTCATTATTAAACAGTGCAATATATTGGTCATGGCAAGCCTAAACCAAGTCATTATTACAGTCTTTCTAAAGCTAAAGTCTACCAGACCACCCAAACTGAATCTATCTGCTAAACTTAAGCTAAATAAGCAATGAACAGGACTCCAATGAACCAAGAAGCAACGACCTTGAGTGATCAAGTACAATTATTGATTAAACCCATTGAAGCACTCATTAAAAATAATGCTATTGACATCCCGATGCTGCCTGAAGTGGCGAATAAAGCACTCTTATTAGCTCAAAACCCTGACTCGGATGCCAGTGAAATGGCTAAATTAATTCAAAGTGACCAATCTCTAGCCGGTCATATGATGCGTATTGCAAACTCAGCCGCTTATACCCCTTTAGGTAATCTGGTCTCATTACAACAAGCGATTGCCCGCTTGGGGATGGGAATCATTAGTGAAATTGCTTTATCGGCATCAATAGGCGCCAAGTTTTTTGATACCCCGGGTTTTGAAAGCTATGTCAGCGATATTTGGCGTCACGCGCTAGGTTCTGCTTTATGGGCCAAAGAAATTGCCCGCCATTGTCGCAGTAATGTTGAAGTTGCTTTTTTAGCGGGTCTGCTTCATTCCATTGGCCGCCCCGCCATACTGCAAGTCATTTTAGATTTATCCAGTCAAAAGCAAATTGAACTACTTGAAGATGATGTTATAGCGTTGGAAAGCAAATACTGGCATCAGGTCAGTAAAGCAGTGGTTCATTCCTGGAAAATGCCAATCCTGGTGATTGAAGCTGTGAGTTTTTATGCTGACTACAACAATACCACTTCGGGAGGTAATCAAGCGGCTCTGGTTAATGCCGGCGCTCAGTTTTCCAAGCATATGCTATCACCTGAGACTCTAGATAAGGACAGTTTATTTAGCCTGCCTGTCATGACGACTTTAAACTTGTATCAAGATGAATTAGAAAAAATACTGGATAAATCTGAAACCATAACAGCACGTCTTAACGGTTTATCATCATGAAAAATAAAACTTATGATTTTGACGTAATAATAATAGGGAGTGGCCCTGCCGGTCAGAAATCAGCTATTCAGTCCGCTAAAGCAGGCCAGCGCGTTGCAATTATTGAACGAGAAAATTCATTTGGTGGTGCCTGTGTGCATTTTGGCACGATCCCTTCTAAAACCCTGCGTGAAAACGCCTTACGGGTTAAATACATGCGCCAAAATGCAGCACTGGCCAATTTTTCTTTGCCTGAAAATGCTGAAATGACCACGCTGATAGGCCGGCTTGACGAAGTATTACAAGCACATGATGATTATATCCGTCGTCAGATTGACCGCAACCATATTAAAAGAATTCATGGCCGCGCCAGTTTTGTTGATAATGAAACAATTAAAATCACTCAACCGAATGGTGAAACGCAGGATATTTGTGCTAAGACCATCATCATTGCCACAGGCTCTTTTCCTCGCCACCCGGATCATGTTCCCATAGACCACGAACATATTTTAGATAGTGATTCAATTTTATCTATTTTGTATTTACCGGCAAGTCTCACTGTTCTGGGAGGTGGCGTCATAGCCAGCGAGTATGCTTCTATTTTTCAGGCACTGGGAGTAAAGGTCACTATGATAGATCGTTATCCTACACCTTTAGGTTTTTTAGATAGTGACATGACTGATACCTTTGTGAAAGCCTTCGAAGCCATGGGGGGTACCTGGCTAGGTTCTCATGATGTGGAAAAGGTCTATTGGGATGAGATTAGCGAAGTCGTCACTGAATGTAAAAATGGCACCATTATACGCAGTCAAAAATTACTCTGTGCTGCCGGTCGTTTTGCTAATGTAAAAAATCTTGCCATTGAAAATGCAGATCTTTCTCTGAATGACCGGGGCTTAATTACAGTTGATGATCAATTAAGAACGTCTACACCTAACATATATGCTGCCGGGGACATTATTGGCCCACCCTCTTTAGCCGCCACATCCATGGAACAAGGGCGACGCGCAGCCTGTAATGCCTTTGATATTAAAACTGGCGATATGAGCCAGCTCATCCCTATTGGAATCTATGCCATTCCCGAGCTTTCATGCATAGGGCTTACCGAAAAACAAGCCATTGAAAAATACGGTGACGTTATTGTTGGAAAAGCTAACTTTGCAGAAGTGGCTCGTGGACAAATATCAGGAAATACTGAGGGTATGTTAAAAATTGTCTCCGATCCACAGGGCAAAAAAATTCTGGGCGTGATGCTGGTGGGTGAAAACTCCACCGAGGTAATTCATATAGGCCATATGGCAATGCTGTGTAATGCCGAGATTGATATTTTTATAGAAAGTACCTTTAACTTCCCTACCCTGGCTGAAGCTTATCGTATTGCTGCTTTGGAAATTTTGGCTAAGCGTCCTAAAAATTGAAGGTATTTTCGTAACTTAAAAACAGTACCGCTCTCGACAAAGCTCCTGCATTGTTCTACTACACGCCATCCTTGGCGTTATGCGTCACAGGACGCAGAGCGTCCTTATATGAATTCCCACGGAGACCGTGGGAACTAGT
>CAZNGU010000278.1:0-4057 GCA_964572325.1 uncultured Methylomarinum sp. | reverse complement strand
TCAGGTGTTTGATATGAATTCATTCAATTACAGAAAATTTTTAAAGATGGCATTATGGAGCTGGAAAGAAATAATCGTCCGATATTGGGCAGGATTTTTGTTTGCCTTCAGTAGGGTGGCAACAGGCGCATAGCAAGCTACGTAACTGTTGCCACCCTACTGAAGGCGGACAAAAAGACCAGCAAGATTGGATGATTATTTCTTTCCATCTCCCTAAATACCGGATTTTAATTAAAATTGAACACATTAAAAACACTGCTCAACTCACTGAAAGGCCAGTCTTATCAGGCGATACAAAAAATAACGGGTTTTTTTCATTTTCCTCAATATGACTTTCATTTTATAAGAATACAAGGGAGTCCCGGTGCAAATCCGGCGTCTATTGCTGTCATTAATTGGTCTATTGCTGACAGTGAAATTCCGCAATCATTTTTTCAATCATCCTGGAATAGATTAGCACTAGCGGATTTTTTGATTCGCCGTTTTAATCTGGCGATTACTCAATTTGCCAAGCAAAACAGAGGCCGAGAGGGTAGTGGCTCTTTCCATACCATTGAACTCAGTCAAAAAATTCTGGAAAGGGATAGTGTGTTATTTTCCGAGCAAGAAATTGAGGTGCGATTTATTTTAAGCCTGCCGGGCAAAAATTCTGGCAGAGGTCAATTTGATGCCGAACAAGCCTGGATTATGTTTGAACAGGAATTACAAAATATTGTTGAATATAGTCTGTTTTACAAAAACTATGATAAGGCAGCTAAACAGCTATTAGAAAATTATATAGAAATTCAGAATACCCGGCAACAAATTAAAAGTTATCTAATTAAAAAGGGCTATTGTGTTTTTATAAATAATGGCGCACGTCTACCCAGGCAAAGCGGTGTGGATGACCTGCCTGCCGATAAGGACAAGATCACAAGTTTTCAATCACCCTCATCTTTACTGCTTGATATTCCATTGTCAAATAATAAAAGTATTCAAGGAATGGCTATTAAGCAAGGAATAACTTGTATCACTGGAGGTGGCTATCATGGAAAATCCACCTTATTGCAGGCTGTTTTGGCAGGAGTCTATGCACATATTCCTGGAGATGGTAGAGAATATATAGTCACCCGGGACGATGCGTTTTTTGTCTGTGCGGAAGCTGGAAGAAGCATTAAAAATGTGGATATTAGCCCCTTTATTGGTTTATTGCCTAATGGTATTTCGACCCGGCAGTTTAGTACTGATAATGCTAGTGGGAGTACTTCGCAGGCAGCCAGTATTGTAGAAGCTGCGCAATCGGGTTCAGCTTTATTATTGTTTGATGAAGACTGTTCAGCAAGCAATTTTTTAATCAGAGATGAGTTGATTAAAAGGGTATTGGGTGCAACGGCTGATCCAATTAAGCCGCTTTATTCCACTCTGCGTTCTATTTGGCAGCAACAGGCTATTTCCATGATTTTTGTAGTGGGAGGCTTAGGTGCTTTTTTACAAAAAGCAGATCTTTGTTTAGTAATGGAAAATTATCAATGTAAGGATATAACGGCCAAAGTCAGGAAAAAGCTAGGTAAAATCATAGAAGATGAAAAAACTGCTCTTAATTTTTCTACAGAAAGAAAGCTGTCCCTTGATAACTTTGATCCGGCCTACACTAACCAGCGTCTCCAGAAAAAAATAGCACATCGGATAAAACCATTACGTAATGCCCCTAGACAATTAGAATATGGGATGGATTTGATTAATCTGGATACATTGCCACAAATTGCCGAATCAGCTCAGGTATTGAGTATGGGGTATTGTTTATTAAAAATAAGAGAAGCTATGCAGGCACATGGAAACCCACAAGAAATTAATTACTGGCTGGACTGGCTATACTGCAAACTGGAAAAGCAGGGTTTGTCTTTTTTACAGCCAGATTATCCAGGCATGTTGTCCTTACCCAGAAAATACGAAGTAGCTGCGGCCATTAATAGAATCAGGTCATTAAAAATAGTAAAAAATTAAATGTGGTGCTTATTTATTAGAGTGTCCAGGTTTTAGGCATAAAAAAAGCCGTTATATCCTGGATATAACGGCTTTATTAAATTTTGTTAGCCTTGTGTTACGCCATTGTTCGTACTTTTGCGCTTAATCTGCTTTTACTGCGTGAGGCTTTGTTTTTATGAATAAGTCCTTTATTAGCAGCTTTGTCAATAATAGAAACAACGGCTCCATAGGCTTCTTGAGCTAAATTTTTGTCGCCAGAATCAACAGCTGCAATGACTTTTTTTACAAAAGTACGCAGGTGACTGCGTTGACTTGCATTACGTAGACGGCTTTTTTCTGCCTGACGTGCTCGTTTTTTAGCTTGTGCTGTGTTGGCCATGTTTCCAATTTATTCTGTTGATTTAAGAACCGCACATTATCTAAGTAAATGATATGATTGTCAACATTTTTTGCAAGCAAAGTGGGTAATAGTGAGCCGACAACTTTTTAAATCAACCGCTATCGTCAGTGGCATGACCCTAATATCACGGATTCTTGGTTTTGTTAGGGACATGCTGTTTGCGCGGATATTTGGCATTAATTCGAGTACTGATGCATTTTTCGTAGCTTTTAAAATCCCTAATTTTATGCGACGCTTGTTTGCTGAGGGCGCTTTTTCACAGGCCTTTGTTCCTGTGTTATCCGATTATAAAGAGCAGGGTAGCAAACAGGCTTTAAAATTATTTATCGACAGAACAGCGGGTACCTTAGCTTTTATTTTGTTATTGGTTACTATTGTCGGGGTTGCCGCCGCGCCTGTTTTAATTACAATTTTTGCACCGGGTTTTCTTAGTGAAGGCAAGCAATATGATTTAGCGGTGCAAATGCTCAGGATTACCTTTCCTTATTTGTTTTTTATTTCATTGGTGGCATTAGCCGGGGGCATTTTAAATTCCCATGGTAAATTTGCCATTCCTGCCTTTACTCCGGTTTTTTTAAACATCTGCATGATTGCTGCCGCAATTTGGCTTTCACCTTTAATGGCAGATCCTATCGTGGCTTTGGCCTGGGGTGTATTTGTAGCAGGCATTGTGCAGTTATTGTTTCAAATTCCTGCATTATACCATCTGGGTTTGTTGCCCCACTTAAAACCAGGGTTTAAAGACCCTGGCGTTAAACGGATTTTAAAGCTGATGTTGCCTGCAATTTTTGGTGTTTCGGTCACCCAAATCAATTTATTGCTGGATACTCTCATTGCTTCCTTTCTGACAGCGGGCAGCGTGTCATGGTTATATTATTCAGACAGACTGGTTGAATTTCCACTAGGTATTTTTGGTATTGCCTTAGCAACGGTCATTTTGCCCAGTTTATCAAAAAATCACGCGGCTAAAGATTCACTAGAATTTTCAAAGTCTTTGGACTGGGCTTTACGCCTGGTTTTATTAATTGGTCTGCCATCCTCAGTGGGCTTACTGATTTTGGCTGAACCGATGTTATCAACCTTATTTCAATATGATGAATTTACTAGCCATGATGTCCAGCTAGCAGGGAAAAGCCTAATGGCTTATGCGATTGGTTTATTAGGTTTTATATTAGTTAAAGTGTTAGTCCCTGGTTTTACTTCACGTAAAGACATGAAAACCCCGGTTCGTTTTGGTATTTATGCCATGTTTGCCAATATGGGCTTAAATATTGCTCTAGTTTTTCCTTTGGCACATGCAGGTTTAGCTCTGGCAACATCTATAGGTGCTTTTTTTAATGCTTCTTTATTATTAAGCCGATTATTAAAAGATAACATTTATATGCCAGGCAAAAACTGGGCGAATTTCATTGTGAGAATCATCTTTGCTAATGAAATAATGGCGCTTTTTTTATATATTTGTGTGGACAGTGAACAATGGTTTCAATGGACTGCATTTGATAAAGCGTTCAACCTTGCTTTGTGGGTTATTGCAGGGGGGCTGGTTTACGCGATATCGTTATTGATAATAGGCGTTAGGCCAAAACAATTTGTTTCTGCTCAGAAGATACCAGGGAGCCTGTCCGAGAATAGATGATCTGCTACGGAAAAAGCCCTTTTGGCCACTTTTTCCGTTCATTTTCGTTAAATAGC
>CAZNGU010000277.1:0-4067 GCA_964572325.1 uncultured Methylomarinum sp. | reverse complement strand
ATATCTTTATTTGATTCGTGAAGGATATATAGGGCAATAATGCTATTATCAGACAATTTAATGCAGGTCGTTTATAAGTCTGTTTGTTTTTTTTGTCATCCTGAGAGAAGCTGAAGGATCTTATGCGGCCAGATCTGTAAAGTGCGCGAGACTCAAGGGCCTTTAGCTTTGCTCAGGATGACAGTGGTAAGTTTTGTTGCAGAATAATAGAAAAAGATTCAGGGTAATAATTAATTAAGTATTATTGAATAATAATTAGACGATATAAATAAGGTAATAAGATGAAATTATTTAAAATTTTTATACTTGCATTTTTCGCAGTGTCACTGATCGCATGTGGCGGTGCAGAAGAAAGAAAATCTGTTTATATGGAGAAAGCAAAAGCTTCACTGGAAGCTGGTGATCTTGATAAAGCCAGGATTGAGTTGAAGAATGTTTTGCAGATAGATCCTAAAGATGCGGAAGCTTATTATCAATTGGGAAAAATCTTTGAACAGCAAGGTGATTATCAAAAAGCATTTGGAAATTATCAGAAAGCAGAAGAACTTAACCCAGATCTTTTAGAGAACCAGGCTAGACTCGGAAGATTTTATCTTTTGCTAGCTAATGATGTAGGGAAGGCCCAAGAGAAAATTGATTTTATTTTGTCAAAAGACCCGGATAATGCTGAAGGGTTACTGCTAAAAGCTGCTGTGCTAACAAAAGAAGGAGACAGGCCCCAAGCATTAAAGATTGCCGAAACAGTTGTTGCTGATCACCCTGATCATGTGGGGGCAGGCATTTTTTTGGCTACTTTGTACATTTTTGATAACGAAATTAAAGATTCCATTCGCGTTTTAGATGTCGTTCTTAAAACAAACAAAGACAATGAGAGATTAAATAAAATGTTGGCAGCAGTCCTTGTAAAGGATAAGGATTATGAGCGAGCTGAGGTTATCAATAAAAAGTTTCTAGAGCGTAACCCTGACAGCAGTAGTAGTTATAACAATCTGGCGGCTTTCTACCATCAGATTGGAAAAGTGGATGAAGCAGAAGAAACGTTGCGAGCGTCTGTCGAAAATAATACAGGTGATGTGGAGCGACAAATTGTATTGATAAAATACATTAATAAAATTAAAGGTATAAAAGATGCGATCACTGAATTAGAGGCATTTATTCGCGAAAACAGTGGTTTAGGAAAATTGAGAATAGCTCTTGCAGAATTATATGGCTTCTCTGGAGATACTGATTCTGCAATCAATGTTTACATTAATGCTATTAAAGATTTTTCGGAGGAGAAGACAGGTATTGATGCTCGTATATCTTTATCTTCTATGTATATAAATAGTGGAGATTTTACTAAAGCCAGTGAGCTTGTGAATGATGCTTTTTCCATTTCACCCAATGATCCAAAAGTTAATTTTTTAAGAGCAAAATTAGCATTGCGTGAAAAGGATTTGGAGACGGCAATTATATCATTGCGAATTGTACTAAAGGAAACTCCTGAAAATATTGATGCATATATTCTATTAGCGAAAATTTATCAAATAAATGATCAACAAAACCAAGTAAGAGAGGTGTTGAATAGCGCCTATGAAAACAACAGGGGGAATGCAGGTGCTTTATTAAAACTTGCTAAAATTTATTTGAGGCAAGATATTACGCAGGCCGAAAAGATCATTGATAATTACAATAGTTTAAAAAAATCTGATTATGAGGGGTTATCAATAAAGGCAGCAATTCTGAATCAGAATAAGAAGTATTCTGATTCATATGAAATAGCAAAAATATTAATGGATGCCTATCCTGATAAGCCTAATGGTTATTTGCAGGCGGTATCTTACTACAACTTTAAAAATGATAAGAAAAAGGCAGCATCAATTCTAGAGCAAGCATATATTAATGTAAAAGATAATAGAAAAATATTGGCGATGTTAACGTCATTGCAAATATCAGAAAATAAATTTGATATTGTAATTAATAGAATCAAAAAAGAGTTAAGTGTTTTTCCAGAAGATGTTGAGCTTAAATTATTGCTGGCCAAGGTATATATGTCAAAGAGAGACGTGAACTTGGCTGAGTCATTATTGGTTGAAGTTATAGATGCTGAGTCTTCTTTAGAGGAGGCATATTTGTTACTCTCACAAGTTTACCAAATGAAAAATGATGCTGGCATGTCCAAAAATATACTTATTAGGGCTGAAAAAAATCTTGAAAAGAGTATTAAGGTACCGCTTAAATTAGCATCTATTTATGAGGCTGAAAATGACTATAAGAAAGCAATTAATACGTATCGTTCGTTATATAATGATTATCCGGATAATTTAATAGTTATTAATAATCTGGCGTCTTTGTTATCTGACTATAGTAGTGGTGAGGGTGATATGAAGTTAGCTGTAGCACTGGTAGAAAAGCTTAAAGGCAGTGGCCAACCAGTATTTTTTGATACCATTGGGTGGGTTTATTCTAGAGCAGGGAATTATAAAGACGCTATCCAGTATTTAACGCAAGCTGTGAAAAAATCTCCTAAAATAAATATTTTTAATTATCATTTAGGTATGACATATAAGATGCAGGGAGATAAAGAGCAGGCCAGATTTTATTTGGAAAAAAGCCTAAATAATGGTGAGAGCTTTAAGGAAAAAGAGTTGGCGGAAGCCGCTTTAAAGAGCCTTTGAATCTCGTATGGGTTTGATTCGCCATAGCTTACAATGAATACAATTTATAGGTTTGCATAAGCACTAGCGTTGCAGCATGATCACCAGCCGAAAACGCTGGTGCCTATCCCAATCTACAATTAGCAAGCTAATAACCAGTCAGCTTATGCTAGGTCGTTCATTGGGGTAGCAATGGATCTTCAGTAGGGAAATCGAACGCTCTAAATGACAGATAAAACTTTATACATTACTGGCTTATTCATATGAACATAGGTGCAATTAGTTACTCAATAAGCGCCTTCACATTTCTGATATTTTTAGCAATTCTGCTAACTGACAGGCACAAAGGTCCAACCAAACAGGCGCTAGTTATTGCTGCCAGCATTAGCTGTATCTGGTCTTTTGTGCTTGCTTACGAGTCTTTGTTGTCAACGGGCAGTATTCAATTATCAATAATAGGATATTTCAAAAGTGCATCATGGGTGATTTTACTTATTCAGCTCTTAGGTACTGTTTATGGCGACCGCTTCGAAAGAAAAGCAATTAAGAAGGTTCAATATGTCATCGTAGCTGTTATAGCTGTTTTGATATTGCCTGTGTTTTTTCAATATATTTCTGATGAGACTTTCTTTTCAAATAAAGATGAATACCTGACAGGACTAAATTTATTGGTGACAATAGCCGGTATTGTTTTAATCGAGCAGGTTTATCGAAATACGCGTACAGAGCAAAAATGGGCAATAAAATATTTGTGCATGGGTTTGTTGGGAATGTTTACCTATGATTTTTATATGTATGCTGATGCATTTCTGTATCGGCGTATTGATCCGATCATCTGGGAAGCCAGAGGATTTGTTTATGCGCTGACAGTGCCGCTACTTGGCATCTCTGTCTCGCGTGATCCTCTATGGTCGCCTGAAATATTTATCTCACGTCGTGTCGTTTTCCATACCACCACACTATTGGCCAGTGGTATCTATCTGGTAATCATGGGGATTGCTGGCTATTATGTTAGAGACTTCGGTGGCAACTGGGGACTTGTTGCACAGGCGATATTTTTATTTATAACAATATTAGCTTTGATACTGTTCATATCATCACGAAGAATTCGTGCCCGACTTTATGTGTTGGTTAACAAGCATTTCTATCCATATAAATATGATTATCGTGAGGAGTGGTTGCGCTTCATTCGAACACTTTCAGCTTCCCGGGAAGAAAAGGCGTTATATCACAATACGATAAAATCGATTGCGCAAATCATCGAAAGTCCGGGCGGCATGTTATGGTTACGCTCCGATAATGGTTTTTTTGTTTGTGTTGATAGCTGGGAGATGGAACGTGTAAGTGATCGTGAGCCAACCGAGACACCGCTGCCCAAATTTATGGAAGAATATGAATTCGTTATTAGTGTGGATGAATTTTTAGAGAACC
>CAZNGU010000276.1:0-4077 GCA_964572325.1 uncultured Methylomarinum sp. | reverse complement strand
GACTCAGACTAAGGCAACGATTCAGATTCTGGCAATGACTCAGATTCAGGCGATGATTCAGGTTCTGGACATGATTCCGATTCTGATGTTTGTATAGAAGGTTCTGATTCGGATTCAGGAAATGACTCAGACTCAGGAAACGATTCCGATTCTGGTGATGACTCAGACTCAGGAAATGATTCAGACTCTGGAGATAGCTCTAATTCAGGTAATTATACTGCCGGGCAGCCTGCACCTACGGATAACGGAGGTCAGTCATCAAACTGGTATGTTGTTACCTTTAGAGATATCGAAGGTACTGTTGTTAATAGCTCTGGATCTAATCCAGCAGTAGGAGCGGATGCTTGTCAAATTCCTGTAGGCGGAGCAAATGTTGAATACAACTATTTAATTGCAAATATTGGTGCAACAGATGTTAATGTCTTCAATATATTTGATGATAAATTGGGTAGTCTGATTGACTCGCCTTTCTTCCTCGTCAGTGGTGGAACTGCAAGTATCAGCAGAACTGCATTTATTACTGAAACTACAACAAGTAATGTAGTAGTTGAAGCGAATGCGACAACAGGAGCGTCGGCAGCATGTTCTAATATTGATAGTACAGTTGTGACTGTGTTACCACCGGAAGATTGCTCAGTCTGTGAAGGTAAAGTAACCCAGCTAACCTTGAAATTTAATGGCACTAAAACTTCTCATGTTGTTGTAGAGAGAAAAAAAGGGGGTGTTTTATTTGATGGAATGGTTAACCCGGGTGAGAACTTTACTTTCTCAGCACCTAATACAGATTCAGGTGATGATTCAGATTCAGGAAATGACTCCGGTTCGGGGAATGATTCAGATTCAGAAAGCTGCTCAGAAGACTCAGATTCAGACACAGGAAATGACTCAGGTTTAGAAAATGATTCTGACTCAGGCAATGGTTCAGATTCTGGCAATGACTCAGACTCAGGCAGCTGTTCTGATAATGATTCGGATTCAGGAAGTACATCTAGCAAAGATGCTACCCTGGGTACGGAGATTATTATATTTGTTGATGGCGAGGAAAATACCCGGATTCATACCAGTTGTTCACAACCCATTGGACCTGGCTTGATTTCGGGAGACTTTGAAGTTATTGAAGCCTATAGCCTTAATGGTGGCCTGATTTGTCCGATTGATGACCCAGAGCAACCTTCTGATTCTGGTAATGATTCCGGTTCAGACTCAGACTCTGGTAATGATTCTGGTTCGGACTCTGGTGTTTGCTCAGGAAATTCTGATTCAGATTCTGGAAGTGATTCAGATTCTGGAAGCAATTCGGGTTTGGGGAATGATTCGGACTCAGGAAACGATTCAGATTCAGGGAATGACGACTCTGGCTCTGAAGATTGTGTAGACAACGATTCAGATTCGGGTAATGATTCAGACTCTGATATGGATTCAGATTCAGAATAAACCATAGCTTATGATGGATATTAAGTGTTAATTACTTGATCAAACCTCATGATAATCTATAATTAAAAGGCTCTTAATTGAGCCTTTTTTTTTGCACTCTTCATATTATGAAAAACAACTATCACGTAATTTTAGTGCTTGGATTATTTTTTGCTATCTGCACACTTTATTATCAATTAGCTATTAATAATCCTATTGCATATATCTGGGCAACCTATGAAGACCTGCTTGGAGAGTGGGCACAGTTCTATTTGTTTTTATTTGCCCTTATCTTTTCTGTCCGACATGCCATTTGTAACAGGCAATATCGAGTATTTTTTATTACACTGGCTATTGCCTGTTTCTATGTAACCATGGAAGAAATTTCATGGGGACAGCGAGTTTTTGGCTGGGGAACATCGGAGTTTTTTAAGAAAAATAATCTTCAAGGTGAAACCAATCTGCATAATATGCTGACTGGGCCCTATAGCACAGTATTAAAGCAATCTTTGGAATACATATTAGCCATTGGTCTAAGTGGCTATGGATTGTTATATCCTTTAGCCATCAAATATAAATTAAAAATAGCCTGTTGGATGGAAGATAAAGGCTTACCTACTCCGCCTTTATATTTGGCACCATTTTTTGTTTCTGCAGCATTTTTAGAGCTAGGGCATTTATCATTTAATGAGGCGGAAATTGCTGAAATATTTGTGGGGCTTGGTTTGAGCTTAATGGCATTACATTATCTGCATTTTAGTCAGGCAGAACTAAATCAGCAGAATAATAAAAAGACGGCTAATGAATCTATTAAACTTTCATATCGAATAGTGAATCTTGTTTTTTTGGTTTCTTTATTATCAATTGCCACTACTTTTTCTCTTTATGCAACGAACGATGGAAAACGAAGAGCAGACCGACGAATTAATAATGGTATAGAAAAGTTTTCTGGTCGATATGAAAATTACAAAAACTGGGAAATGGTGATTTTGCTAAATAAGAAATTATTGAGGAAGTCTCCATCCAACCGATGGGTGCTACGAAACTTAGGCAGAGCCTACCGAAAAATGGATGATATTGAGTTATCTAATAGGTATGTGAATAAGGCAATTAGTAAAGACTTAGTCAAGTTGTCAAAGAAATCTGGAAGTGCTTCAACTAATAGATCTTTGGTACGCAGTTATAGAATAAAAGGGGATTCTGTTAATAGTAAAAAATACCTGAATCAAGCGTTTAAGATTGGATTAAGTCGCCTAAAAAAATATCCTGATAGTGCGAATGCTAAGTTCTCATTAGGCAAAACATATATTATGATGGGACAAAGAAAAAAAGCGAGGGCTTTGTTTATTGAGGCGTATAAATTAAAACCAAAAAATAAGGCTTTTAGAAAAGAGTATTATAAATATTTGTAAGTATTTATACTTCAATGTTCTTAGCCAAAAAGAAAGAAAAGTAGGATGTTACTGAGGTACGAAGCACATCTTGCACTACTAATGCAACACTAGTTCCCACGCGGAGCGTGGGAACGAGGCCAAACTAAAAACTTAGGATAGTTTTTTTATACTAATAAATTTGTTTTCAGCCGTTAATTCCATTTCGAAATTCAGGAAAGATTGAATATTCCTGGCGGGAAAAGTAATTCTGCGACCATCGTCAGCAAGGATTGATACATTTTTAGCAGTACCTTGATAGACTTGGATATATTGCTGGTAATTCAGGTTTAAGTTAAAACGAATAATCTGAGACTTAATCATATAATGCAAAACAGAAATATATTGCTAGTGCAGCACTAGCATTCCATCAATAGCTGTGCGACAGCCCAATATTTTTGTTAATTGGGGTGCATTATATAAAAACAGCTGAACGATGGGAGCCGTATGAATTGAGAGGTTCACGTACGGTTCTGAGAGAGCCTGAAGGGGAAGCTCCTTTGGACTACTCATCTGAGAGGGAAGTACTTCGGGCTACTCGACTTTGCGATACAAAAAAATACGCCCTTTTTTACGTCAAGTGATGCGGGCGTTAGGCTATAGAGATATATGACTAAATGTAATCGTTTATGGCAAAATAGGAAAAGACCATAAAGATATAGGAAAATTTAGTAATGCCTGTAGTAAGCAGATTTCTTGGAATAATTATCGCAATGTATTGGGATGATCATGCTCCTCCACATTTTCATGCTAAATATGCCGAATATGAAATTACTGTTAATATTCGCACTGGTGTAGTTGAAGGTAAATTCCCAAAGCGAGCATTACGCCATGTCCTTGAATGGTATGAAATACACAGAGAAGAATTAATTGAAAATTGGGAACTTTGTCAGAATGATGAGTCTCCAAAATCAATTGAACCACTGGAGTAAATTATGTTCCTTCATGTTACAAGTGCAAAATATTTAGAAGATTATAAAGTACAAGTATCCTTTAATAATGGTAGGGAAGGTATAGCAGACTTATCCTGTGCCTTGAAAGGAAAGATATTTGAGTCATTAAAAAATAAATCTGAGTTTTCAAACTTAGCTGTTGATAAGGAGCTTGATACTATCGTATGGTCGAATGGTGCAGACTTGGCTCCTGAATTTATTTTTTTTCAAGCATTTAAGGATGAGCCAGAATTACAACATCAATTTATAGAATGGGGTTATGTAACTCAAAATAGCCTAAC
>CAZNGU010000275.1:0-4117 GCA_964572325.1 uncultured Methylomarinum sp. | reverse complement strand
ATTTGCCCCTGGAATCGCTTTGCCAGACTGAGCCAGGAAAGTGACTTTAACCCCCGCCATAATCTGAATAGCATCCAATTAACCGAACTTTTTTCCTGGACGGAACAAACATTCTTAACAAATATGGAAGGTTCTGCCATTAGACGCATAGGCTATATAAGCTGGCTTAGAAATATTGCCATTGCCTTGGGAAATGGCAATATTTCTGAGCAAACTATCCAAGCATTAACAGAAAAACTGAATCATTCTTCTGAAATAGTTAGAGAACATGTCACTTGGGCTTTAAAAAGATTAGCCTAAGGCAACTCGCAATAAATAACCCTTCTTCAAAATAAATATTTTCACTTGTCATATAACCGTCATATTCTAGCTATATGATGAACTCTCATTTTATTGAGAGACAAGACATGAATAAATTTTCATTATTTGCTGCATTGACTATAAGCTTTGCCAGTACAAACAGCATGGCAGCCGGTCGCGATTATATTGAAGTCGTCGGCTCTTCAACAGTTTATCCTTTTGCCACAGTTGTAGCTGAAACCTTTGGTAAAAAAACCCGATTTAAAACACCCAAAATTGAATCAACAGGATCGGGTGGTGGATTGAAGCTCTTTTGTACGGGTAATGGTATTGACACCCCTGATATTACTAATGCTTCACGCCGTATTAAAAAAAGTGAGTTTGATCTATGCGCCAAAAATGGGGTGACAAATATCACTGAAATACAAATTGGCTTTGATGGTATTGCGATTGCTAATGCAAAAAGTGCCCCCGTATTTAATCTGACCAGGAAAGACCTGTTTTTGGCACTAGCTAAAGAAGTACCTGGGAAAAAAGAAGGTGAGTTAATCACTAATCCATATACAACATGGCATGATGTAAATCCTGATTTACCGGCTAATAAAATTGAAGTACTTGGCCCTCCACCCACATCTGGAACACGGGATGCATTTGCTGAATTAGCCATGGAAGGTGGCTGTAAAAAAATAGCCTGGATCAAAGCGCTGAAAAAAACAGATAAAAGACAGTATAAGACTATTTGTCATACAATTCGTGAAGATGGAGCCTATATTGAAGCGGGTGAAAATGACAATCTGATTGTGCAAAAACTAGAGAAAAACCCCAATGCCTTAGGCATCTTCGGTTTTAGTTTTCTGGATCAGAATTCTGACAAAGTCAAAGGTGCGGTCATTGATGGTGTCGAAATCAGTTTTGAAAACATCGCTGACGGAAAATACCCTATTTCCCGCCCGTTATTCTTTTATGTCAAAAATGATCATATTGGTAAAGTACCTGGTATTGCCGAATATGGTGCTGAATTTACTTCTGATGAAGCCTGGGGAGAAGACGGTTATCTTTCTGAAAAAGGTCTTATACCTTTAAGCGAAGCAGAACGATTAAAGTTTGCTAATGCCATGAAATCCAGCATTCCTCTGACTTTGGAAGAACAATAAAGTCATAAAAATCAAGTTAATAAATAAGGCCGGATGTGCTGATAACAGGAAGCATCAATCACGGGAAGATGCGCTTCCTGCCGTCAGCACATCCCACTCTCTTTTTCAGTACTTTCACATTGAAGCCTATTCACACAAATACGTTACCTGAGGTTTAAACAGTGCCATTTAACACCCTGTTAATAACTTTATTTGCTTTACTGCTTTTTAGCTACACGATTGGACACAAGCGTTCTATTGCTGTGTCTTCTATTTATAAAAAACGCCGTAATCTGCATTCTCGCCCTAGTTATTATGGTTATTTTTTTGTAATTTGGGCAGGTGTTCCAGCATTTCTTGTTTTATTTTTGTGGACAGCTTTTAATGATTCCATTATTACCTCATTGACTGTTTCTGCTATGCCGGAGAGTATACAAACTCAATCCAGGGACAGTATTGGCCTGATCATTAATGAAATAGTCAATCTTGCAGATTCGGGGCAAGTCCAGCTGGAAACAGATAGCATTAAACGTAATGCGGCCTTGTACTACCAGCAATTACAACAAAACAGTATATTTGCAAAAACTGTTGTGGTTTTTGTCGTTATGCTGACAGGCATGCTAACAGCCTGGCGTTTTATCAAACCGGAAATGCGAGCCAGAAACAAAGTAGAAGCTTTTATTCGCTGGCTTATGCTTCTTTGTGCCTCAATTGCTGTTTTAATAACCGTAGGAATTGTTGCTTCCGTACTCTTCGAGTCCTTACGGTTTTTTGACGCGGTTCCTGCCAGCGACTTTCTGTTTGGAACGCATTGGAGTCCACAAACTTCTATCCGGGCAGATCAAGTGGGTAGCTCGGGGTCTTTCGGAGCCATTCCTTTGTTTGTCGGCACTCTATTAATTTCTGCAATTGCTTTGATTATCGCAGTCCCTCTAGGGCTATTGTCCGCCATTTATTTAGCCGAGTATGCCACTCCCCCATTTCGTGCATTTGCCAAGCCTACGCTGGAAATATTAGCCGGCATTCCAACCGTAGTCTATGGTTTTTTTGCCGCCTTAACATTAGCACCCTTTCTTCGTGACCTGGGAGCAAGCATTGGTTTAGGTGTTGCATCAGAAAGTGCCCTGGCTGCAGGTATAGTGATGGGCATCATGATTATTCCATTTGTTTCTTCACTTGCAGACGATGTACTTTCGGCAGTACCACAGACGCTACGAGATGGCTCATATGGTATGGGTGCAACACATTCTGAAACAATTCTTCAAGTCGTTATTCCTGCGGCATTACCCGGTATTGTCGGAGGTGTCTTGTTGGCTGCCTCACGTGCTATTGGTGAAACTATGATAGTGGTAATGGCGGCGGGTTTATCCGCAAATTTAACCGTCAATCCACTGGAAGCGGTAACTACAGTTACGGTTCAAATTGTCACTTTACTAACAGGTGATCAGGAATTTGATAGCCCAAAAACACTGGCAGCTTTTGCATTAGCTCTAGCACTATTTGCTTTTACCTTGTTGCTGAACGTCGCAGCACTTCATATCATTCGAAAATACCGTGAGCAATATGAGTAATACCACACACAAGATTCAGCAGGGCTTAAAAAAACGTCGCACAAAAGAAAAACGGTTTCGTTTTTTTGGGCTCCTGTCAATTTTGATCAGTTTTGCTTTTTTGCTGGTACTTTTAGTTAGCATTTTTAGCAAAGGCTGGCCAGCTTTTCAGCAAACCTATATTAAATTAGATATTCAGTTAGATGAAACACTGCTGGGAGTTAATAAATTTTCTGATCCAGATCAATTATTCTCTGCCAGTTACAGCAAAGTAATCAAACACAGTCTCAATCAAATGTTTCCTGGTGTTAAAACACGCAAACAAAAACGTGCATTGAAAAACCTGGTTAGTAAATCGGCTCAGTACCAAATACGTGACAGAATAATAGAGAACCCTGAATTATTAGGTACTCAACAATCATTCTGGTTTATAGCCAAAGATGATGTAGATGTTTTTATGAAAGGTAATATTGACCGTACACTACCTGAATCTGACAGACGCATCAAAGATTATCAACTGACCTGGATTGATCAGTTAATAGCTGAACAGCGACTGGAAAAACGATTTAACACCATGTTATTCAATGGTGGAGATTCAAGAGAACCGGAGCAAGCGGGTTTAAAAGGTGCTCTTGTAGGCTCTTTATACACCATGCTGGTTACCATAATTTTTTCTTTTCCCATTGGCGTTGCAGCCGCCGCTTATCTGGAAGAGTTTGCACCACAAAATAATCGCTGGGTTGATTTGATTGAGATTAATATTAACAATCTGGCAGCAGTACCCTCTATTGTTTTTGGCTTGTTAGGACTGGCTATTTACATAAATTTTTTCGGCATTCCACGCTCAACGCCTTTAATTGGAGGACTGGTGCTCACCTTAATGACACTACCCACCATTATTATTGCCAGCCGTGCCGCCATTAAGTCGGTACCGCCTTCTATTAAACAAGCTGCTATTGGATTGGGGGCATCTAAGGTACAGACTCTATTTCAACACACTTTACCTTTAGCCATGCCAGGTATTCTTACCGGAACTATCATCGGTATGGCACAAGCTTTAGGAGAAACAGCACCGTTATTAATGATTGGTATGGTAGCCTTTGTGGCAGATATTCCCTCGGGTATTCTGGATCC
>CAZNGU010000274.1:2740-4119 GCA_964572325.1 uncultured Methylomarinum sp. | reverse complement strand
TGGACTGGGCTGTACAAAAATCTGTAGAATTAGGTGTCAACACCTTGACTCCTTTGATCACAGAACGCTGTGTTATTAAGTTTAAAGAAAATAAAAAAGAGCTTAAACTGCAACATTGGAAAAACATTGTGCAGCATGCAACAGAGCAGTGCAATAGAACTATTTTACCATTAGTTAATGAAATAGAAAGTATGCAAAATTGGTTATGCCTACAACATGGACTAAAAATTTTTCTAGATCCTGACGCAGATAAGTCATTAACTGAATTAAGCCCTATTAATAACCATATCACCTTATTATCAGGGCCAGAAGGCGGATTTAGTCAGCATGAAAAAACAAGTGCTATTGCAGCGGATTTTATACCAGTAAGATTGGGAAGCCGAATTTTGCGTACTGAAACAGCCTCATTGGCTGCTATATCTGCCGCACAAATATTATGGGGTGACTTTGCTAAAAGGAACCAGGAATAATGCCATCTGTGATAAAAACAGTCTATTACGCCTTAGTCCCTTTATTAATATTGCTGTTTTTTGCGCTTATTTCATCATTGTTGAGTTATCTTTTTCTTATGCTCGCTGGTGATGTTATTTCCATGCGAAAAATTTTAAGCAAAGCAACTCAAATATTCTTGTTATTCAGTATTTTTCCAATACGTCACTATTTAAGGTTAAGTTGGGCTGATATAGGTTTTGCCACAAAAGCTATTTTTTTTAGACAAGTCCTGCAGGGCTTAGTCTTAGGACTATTGACTTTACTCCCCGTCATGCTGATTTTATATGGACTTGACATCAGTGTAATAGATCAAAGTAAAGAGTGGAACTCAAGTAAAGTTTTCAGCAAAATATTACTTACTTTGTTGTTAGCCTCACTTATTGCATTAGGTGAAGAACCTCTGTTTAGTGGTGTTTTATTTGCAGGATTAAAGAAAAAAATGGCAGTAATTCTAGCTGCTATAATCAGTGCAGCTTATTATTCTGCTTTTCATTTTGTTAAAACTAAAACCAACATCCCTTTCGAAGATTTATCGATAAGTAGTGGCTTTCAATTAATGGCCGAAGCTTTTGCCAATCTTCTAAATCCTGACATAACATCGGCATTTATTGCTTTATTTGTGATCGGCTTGTTTTTAGTGACCATAAGAACACAAATAAAAAATAGTATAGGTATTTGTATCGGCTGCCATACCGCCTGGGTCTGGCAGATTAAAATGGGAAAATACTTTTTTGATACCAATGAAAATTCACCATATTATTATTTAGTCAGTAGCTATTATGATGGCATAGTGGGGCCACTGGTTGCAATTTGGCTATCATTCGCAATCATTGCGTATTTTGTCTGGAAAAGAAAGTGGGGTAGAAAAACCTATTGATTGAACTAAG
>CAZNGU010000274.1:0-2640 GCA_964572325.1 uncultured Methylomarinum sp. | reverse complement strand
TATTACTATTATTTTTTGGACTTTTTTTCTTTTTTTGATTTTTTAGACTTTTTTGGTTTAGAAATTAAGATATCCTCAGCATTTTTTTCAATTGTTTTTTTGCCAATGCCCTTAACATTCATTAAGTCTTCGAGTGTTTTAAACACCCCGTTTTTGGTACGATATTTTATAATCGCTTCAGCTTTTTTCTGCCCTATTCCTTGAAGAGATTCTGATATTGTTTTTGCATCTGCACTGTTAACATTAACTGGTTTGGCAATGGCATTGAATGATATTAAAACTAATATAAATATGATATTTTTCATTACATTATTTCCTCTTGGTTTTAAAAAAATAAAAAACACATTCGCCAACCAGGCAACTGATTCCATTCCCTAATCAATCTAACTAAATTTTCATATTTATACAAGTAATTTTTTGATTATATCGAAAAAATGGGTAGCTCCTAGCAAATTATTTTTTGACCGGCCGCTTATCTAACTTTCTTTGCAAGGTTCTTCTATGCATATTTAATGCTCTGGCTGCTGCAGAAATATTGCCATCATGTTGCATTAAAACTTTTTGTAAATGCTCCCATTCCAGTCGCTTAACCGACAAAGGGTTTTGATTTATTTCTATGGAGGGGTCGCCTTCATTTTTATACAAGGCGTTAACAATTTCGTCGGTATTTGCAGGTTTAGTTAAATAATGTATTGCACCCAGCTTCATGGCTTCTACTGCAGTTGCAATACTGGCGTAGCCAGTTAGCATGACAATATGCGTATTATCATCAAGTGAAATTAATTTTTTAACCAGTTCCAAACCGGAATCATGACCTATGCGTAAATCAATGATTGCAAACTCTGGCTCGGTCTGTTCCGCTAAAGAAATACCTTCTTTAACATTATAAGCAACAGATACCTGAAAATTCCTTCTTTCCAAGGCTGGCTTAAGAACGGAACAAAAAGTTTCATCATCATCCACTAAAAGCAGGTTCGGCTTCTCCATTTCCGTCATTGTCATTATTTTTTGTCTCTGTTATTAATAAAGGAAGGGTAATATCAACACAAGCACCTCCTGATTCCATATTGATAAATTCTATTTTACCCCCTAGGCGCTTAATCGTAGTGTAAGTCAAAAACAAGCCGACGCCTAATCCTTGTTTATTACTTTTAACCGGTTTCTTTCCTGCAAAGCCAACAATTTCTGCAGGAAAGCCTGGACCAAAATCTCTTACTTTCAATGTTAAAAAATGTTTATTCCAATCGGCATTAAAATCAATGCCTCTATCTGGTGGTGACACTTGAGCAGCATTATTCAATATATTGATAATGGAATGAGTTAATGTTCTATCCGCAATAATATTGGCATTAATGTCAACAGCAGCCGGTGCTATATATAGATTCAGTTTAGTCGTAGTATTGTGAGTTCGCCATAAATTTAAAACCTCATCAAAATACTCAATCAATGTCATGGATTTGCCTGACTCAGCTCGCATTTCTCCTGCTGATGCTGATAGTACTGATAAGGCTTCTTTACAACGAATGATTTGCCTATTTAAAATTCTTATCTTCTGATTTAACCCATAAAACTCCTGTCCCGAATATTCCAGCTCCATTTCATGAACCAAGATAGCCATGGTACCTAATGGTGTACCCATATCATGCGCCGCACTAGCAGCCAATGTACCCAAAGAAATAACCCGTTCATCACGTAAGGAATTTTCTCTGGCTTCAGATAGATTTCTCTCTCTTTCTTTCAATGTTTTTGATAATTTCACCACAAAAAATGCTACCAGACCCGCACTAATAATAAAGCCAAACCACATACCAAAAATATGTAAATTAAAATACTGCTGGTCTTGCATATCGTGTAAATAATGTTGCATTTCTACACTAACAAGATCGGGATCAGGTAAATGTGGCTCTATGGATGGTAAGGACGTGTTATAACCAATCAGAATGGTATACATGCAACAAGTCAGGATAACCATATTCCAGGCGTAAGCCTGAGGCAGCATAATAGCGGTAATAATAACAGGTATGAGAAATACCCAGATAATGGGATTGGATGCCCCACCTGTTAAATAAAGCAGTGAAGTCAATGCCAATACATCCAGAATAATTTGAAAAAAAATCTCTAATTCACTCACCTGCTCCGTGGTTTGTAAGCGTAACCAGGTATATAGATTGATAGAACAAATTGAAATAATGACTAAGCCAAGTTGTTCTTGTGGTAAATCAATGTCTAATGCATAGGTGGAAATCAGCATTAATAAGGATTCTGCAACAATAGTTACATTTCTAAATCTAAAAATCCATACCAGATTATCTCTAATTGAGAGGTTGGATTCAGGAAAATATTTTTCAAGCATAAGATTTTAAATGATTATTTAAAATAACAGCAAAAGCTATTCAGCAATCACCCTGCGTATTTGTATAATACTCTGTTCAGTTATCTTTATGCTGGTATTGTTTTTTGGTTTTATATGGAATAAAAATACTTTGCAATTATGGGTGGGCGTGAGGCTCCAATATAATGTTTTCAGCACAACTTACATTATTTTAAAGCCACACCCAAGGGGGTGTGTTATTTATTTCCAGTTGTCTAAGGAACGAGAATTTAATAATATACGAAAGTTTGACGCAGGATTTTGGTTTC
>CAZNGU010000273.1:0-4140 GCA_964572325.1 uncultured Methylomarinum sp. | reverse complement strand
CTATATTGAAGATTTCGATATGCTGGCGAAAGAAAATGATAATTTCGAATGGCATACAGCATTATCCGATGCATTACCTGAAGATAACTGGGATGGGTATACTGGTTTTATCCATAATGTGTTATTTGAAGAATATATTAAGGAACACTCGGCACCGGAGGATTGTGAATATTATTTATGTGGGCCTCCTATTATGAACTCGTCAGTTATCAATATGCTGATTGACAATGGTGTGGATCCCGAAAATATTATGTTGGATGATTTTGGCGGTTAAAAGAATATAGTTTCTATGGCCAAACTGGGTATGGTGGTTCTGTTACCCAGTTTGGCTATTGAATATTCAAATAGATTTAATGGTTCTTTATCTGCAGTTTTTGTAGTTTTCAGTTATGAGAATTAAGTGAATAAAAGTTTAATTACTGTCATATTTGTAATCTTTCTAACAGCATGCGAGTTTTCAACTAAAAATAGTACATACCCATTGCATTTTTCTGATGCGACGATGGGGACTCGTTATACCATTAAAGTTACTTCAATCCCCGGTTCAGTAAATAAAGATGAACTAATTTCCCAGATAAAAAGTCGTTTAGATAGCATAGATGGGAAAATGTCTACTTATCGTGTTGATTCAGAATTATCACAGTTTAATCAGTCTCGTTCTTTGCAGTGGCAAGATGTTTCTAGTTCTTTATTTGAAGTTTTAAAGGAGGCTAAACACATTAATCAATTGACGGGTGGAGCTTTTGATATTACTGTTGCGCCACTTGTTAATTTGTGGGGGTTTGGCTCGGATCCGATGACTAATGCTGTGCCTGCTAATGAAATGATTGACGCAGTACTAAAAAACACAGGTTCTGATTATTTACAGTTAAATGAAGAAACGCAACAGATAAAGAAAGATATACCTGATTTGCATCTGGATTTATCTGCGATAGCAAAAGGCTATGCAGTGGATCAGGTTTCAGAGCTATTAGAGAAAAATGGAATAGTTGATTATATGGTGGAAATTGGGGGTGAGCTTAGGCTTAAAGGGAAAAACATTCTCAATAACCCCTGGCGGATTGCAATAGAAAAACCTGATGCAGGAACTAGGACTATTCAAAAAGTATTGCCTTTAAGTGATATTTCTATGGCAACATCAGGTGATTATAGAAACTATTTTGAAGTCGATGATGTTCGTTATTCACATACCATAGATCCCCGTACCGGTAGGCCGATTTCTCATAAACTGGCATCAATTACTATATTGAGCGATACTAGTATGGAAGCCGATGCTATGGCTACAGGATTAATGGTTTTAGGCCCTGAACAGGGGTATCAATTAGCACAAGAAAAGCAAATATTAGCTTTATTTATTAGTAAGGCAAAAGATGGTTTTTTGGAAAAAGCTACATCAGCTTTTATGGAGAAACTTGAATAAAGCAATGCCCTTATATATAGTAAGGTTTATGGTCTTTTGGTTTTAGTTCGCTTAGATAGGTTGAGGTAATGCACTATGAATTATTTTATAGCAACATTTACATTTATGTTGATAGTAATGACAATTATGGCTGTGGGTGTGATCTTTGGTCGTCGTGCGATAAAAGGCTCTTGCGGTGGCGCAAGTAGTGGTAGTTGCGTCTGTATCGAAAAATGTGACAAAAGAAAGAAGTTGGATGCCGAAATGGCAACAGCTGAGCTTACAGTTTCGATCATAAAAGATTAAATACAGCTCTGTGTGATGGTGAGATACGAACACTCATTGAATTTAGTTAAATTGGAGATAATGAATGCTAGCAAAAATTACAACTGCCGATTATATGACTACACGTATAATGACTTTAAAACAAGATGCTGATGTTGCAGTCGCTATAAAGCAATTGTTAGATCATAAAATTACCAGTGCTCCAGTGTTAGATGATGCTGGAAAATTTATAGGCATGTTTTCAGAAAAAGATTGTATGAAGGTGGTGTTGGAAACTTCTTATAATCAAGGTATGAGTGGGAAAGTGTCTGATTTCATGAGTAAAGACGTAACATCGGTGACTGTTGAAACCAGTATTGTTGATCTTGCTGAGAAATTTCAGGAGTCATCAGAGCGCGCTTATCCAGTGTTTGATCACACTAAATTAGTAGGAATGGTTAGTAGAACTGATGTTTTAAAAGCCTTAGTGTCCTATTAGTTAATAGTTATTTTAAATCATGGACGATATCATATTATTTTTATGATTGATTCAAGCATTAGCAGAGAAGAACTGACAATGTTTTTTGTTATGAAGGCGCGTTAGCTCGCTAATGTCGGTTCAACAAGCAAGTTTTTACTGGCATGATTACGAAACCTGGGGCTTAAGAGCCGCTCTGGATAAACCTTCGCAATTTGCTGGTATTAGAACAGATTTGAATTTTAATATTATCGGGCAAGCCGATATGTTTTATTGCCAGTTAAGCGATGATTATCTTCCTGATCCTGAGGCGGTGCTTATTACTGGTATTTCTCCAAAAATAACGCAAGCTGAGGGTATCCCCGAGTTTGAGTTTGCCGGTCGAATCAATAAACAATTTTCGCAGGTAAATACCTGCGTTGTTGGTTATAATAATATTCGTTTTGATGATGAGTTTTCCCGGCACATTTTCTACAGAAACTTCTATGATCCCTATGAATATTCCTGGAAAAATGGAAATTCACGGTGGGATATTATTGACCTGGTCAGAGCGACTTATGCCTTACGTCCTGATGGAATTAACTGGCCAAAAAATGATGAAGGTCAGCCCAGTTTTCGTTTAGAGTTATTAACACAGGCCAATGGTATTAGTCATGAGCAAGCGCATGATGCTACTTCAGATGTTTATGCAACCATAGCCTTAGCAAAGCTGATTAAAGAAAAGGCCCCCAGACTTTTTAATTATTATTTTGATTTAAGAAATAAAAATCAAGTCAAGTTGCTTATCAATTGTGAACAAATGCTGCCATTAGTACATGTTTCAGGGATGTTCGGTGCTGCTAGAGGCAATCTCTCCTTGGTGGCTCCAGTTGCCTGGCATCCAGATAATACAAATGCAGTGGTCGTGATTGATTTATTGCAAGATATTTCTCCTTTGCTGGATTTATCCGCAGCTGAAATAAGAGAACGCTTGTACACCAAAAAAGACCAGCTTAAGGGTAAATTGCCTATTCCCTTAAAACTGGTGCATATCAATAAATGCCCCTTTTTAGCCATTGCGAAAACCTTATTACCTGAAAATGCAGAACGTTTAGGCATTGATCAAAAAATATGTAGGGAAAATCTGGAAACCTTAAAAAATAATCCAAAGCTAGTCGATGTGATAAAACAAGTATTTCAACAGAGTAGAGAGTTTGATAATAAAGGGAATGTTGATGCCATGCTATATGAGGGGTTTTTTTCATATAAAGATAAAATAGAATTCGAAAAAATTCGTAGTTTATCCGCTGAAAAACTGGGGGCAACAATTTTCTCTGTGTCAGATAAGCGTTTTATAGAGCTTTTTTTTAGGTATCGTGCCAGAAATTTTCCCCAGTCTTTAACGGCTGAAGAACAAGAAAAATGGATACAATATAAGCATACTGTGCTGTCAGCTAATGTCGAAGAATATTTCTCTGTACTCGATTCATATTTACATAAGTATCAACAGGAAAAACAAAAGCATGATGCTTTATGCGATTTATACGAATACGCCAAAGCAATTACTGATAGTTGATAAAGAGCTTTTATTAGTTTAAGGCAACTCGCAATAAATAACCCACCAGCCATACTTGTCTTTTCATCCGTTTTCTGCGTTGCCTACACGGATGTAGGTAAGGGGCGTGAGCAGGAAGCGGAAGCTTTGTAACTACGGTCACATGGCTTGCTATGCTTCCTTCGATGCGCCTTGAATACAAACAAAAGTCCTGCCTAATAATTGGTAGGTTATTTATTACGTGTTACCAATACTTCGTGCGGTCACGGATGCGGATTTCTAACGATTGAGTTTATGCTGATAGCTGCGTTTCTGAATCAGTTGCGTAGCTTGCTATGCGCCTAATTCAGCGCCTTGCTCTCGACAAAAATCAGTTCGCCATGAATTCCGCATCCGTGACCGCGCGAAGTATAAGTAGTAATAGTGAATGAATCGTACAAGGGGCTTTTTCTAAGAAGGGAAGGG
>CAZNGU010000272.1:1715-4178 GCA_964572325.1 uncultured Methylomarinum sp. | reverse complement strand
TTGATTTGATGATGAAATAAAAGCCCCACAGCTCCGATGGGTATAAAAGCCAATGCAATTTTTATCCATAAGGCCTTGTGTTCTAAAGAAAACTTATCCTTATAATTCGCAATAACTGCCAGAATGGCTGAAAATTGGATAATAACTGAAAAAGCTTTATTCTCGTCCGTTGGATCAATTGATAACCAATCACTGACAACAATTAAATGTCCGGTTGATGAAACAGGTAAAAATTCTGTAATGCCTTCAATAATACCTAAAATTACGGCCTGTAAAATATCCATGTATTTTTTTAATATTAAGATTTATGTAACTATTCAGTGTATTTGTTATCCCTGCCAAATAAGACAAGCAAAAATTATACGTTAAGGTCTATGATTGCTTAACTTAAACTTGACCACTTCCGGTGCTAAACATGATTTTTCATTACACGCTTGCAACTGTAATTGTACTGGAAATAACGTATCTTTAGTCTCAGCAGACTTATTAATAGTCGCTGTAATTTGTATATTACCTTCATACAGTGCTAAAGGCTTTTGACTAAATGCCAGCTTTTTTTCACTTGCCTTAGGGTAGCTTATTTGACTTAAGTTCCATTGCCCGGTATTGGAAATCTGTATTTCGGTAGGAATTAAATCTTTCTCCAGTGGTTTTACGGCATTGATATGCCAACCTGGCTTTATTTTGATGGATAACAGCAATCTGTTTTCTTTATTCTGGTTTATGATCTGACCCTGTATGGATACGGCACCTTTTGCGGCATATTGTCGTGCCCCCGTTTCAGCCTTTAACAATTTATTGACTCCCAGCAACATATAACTGTAAGCGGAAGGGTGTGCTGCTATCTGTTGATAAAAAGCACTGATGGTTTGCTCCGCTTTTAATTTGTCTTCATAATTTGCCTCACGCCGGTTTAACATGGCTAATACGTTAACTGCTACTGAATTGCCTGAAGGTATGGCGCCATCAGAACTTTGTTTGGGTCTCGCCATGGTCGGGACTGTACTCTTAACACCCATAAAAAAACCACCGCCTTTTTGATCCCAAAACTGCGAGGTCATTGTTGCCAACAATGATTTTGCTTTATCTAAATAGGCTGGTTTTTGGGTTACATCATATAAGGCAAGCATGGCTTCCGCCAAATAAGCATAATCTTCCTGCGAGGCTTTAATTGATGAGCTGTTATTCAAATGTACACGGAATAAATTCCCATTCTCAGTATGATTATATTGCCAGATAAATTGATCATTTCGCTCTGCCGCCGCCAGGTAACGAGGTTCATTCAATTGTTCGCTGGCTTCTGCCAGTGTGGTGATCATCATGCCATTCCAGGCAGTGATTATTTTGTCATCCCTAAAAGGGTGGATTCGTTTTTCTCGCACTTTGCGTAATTGCTGCAAAATAAGATCAATTTTTTGCAACAGTTCAGCCTGCGTTAGTTGATGCGTTTTAGCAAAATCAATAAGACTCAAAGGAAGATGAAGAATATTTTTAGATTCAAAATTGCCTGCTTCTGTCACTCCAAATAACTCAATCGCTAATTTGGCATCATCCGCCGAGAGTGCCATTTTAATTTCGCGAGGCGTCCAGACATAAAAAACGCCTTCCTTGCCCTCACTATCGGCATCACTGGCTGAATAAAAACCACCTTCATCTGAGCGCATGTCTCTTAATACATAATCCAGCGTTTGCCGTGCAATCCTTGCATAAAACGGATTATCCGTTAATTCATAAGCTTGCAGATAGACTCTGGAGAGGTGCGCCTGGTTGTATAACATCTTTTCAAAATGCGGCACCAGCCATTGCGTATCGGTTGAATAGCGATGAAAACCACCACCGACCTGATCATAAATACCACCTTGAGCCATTGCATTCAAGGTGATTTCAAGCGCATTTAACAGCTTGTGATTCCCGGTACGTTTTATTTGGTCTATCAGTAAAAACAGTTCGGGTTCATTAGGAAAATTGGGGGCAGGTGTAAAGCCACCTGAAACCGGGTCAAATCCAGCTAAAATAGTGTCTGTTGCCTGTGCAATAATCCTGGCATCAATCTTGGCACTTTGCCGTTTGGCATCATTAAGCTGTGCTACTGCACTTGCCACTCTTTGTGCCTGGCTCTCAATTTCAGAACGCTTGTTAAGCCAGGCCTCATGCACACCCAGTAATAACTGTTTGAATTGTTCCGCAGGGAAATAAGTACCCCCCCAAAAAGTCTTCCCTTCATGGGTAATAAAACTGGACATCGGCCAGCCACCACGTCCTGTCATCATAGTGATTGCTGTCATATAGGTTTCATCTATATCAGGGTGCTGTTCGCGATCGACCTTAATACTTATGAAAAACTGGTTTAATATCCTGGCGACGGCCTCATTATCAAAACTCTCATGTTCCATTACTTGTCACTGGTGTCATGTAATGGAACATGAGAGTTTTAATATCCTGGCGACGGCCTCATTATCAAAA
>CAZNGU010000272.1:0-1705 GCA_964572325.1 uncultured Methylomarinum sp. | reverse complement strand
CTCTCATGTTCCATTACATGACACCAGTGACAAGTCGAATAACCAATAGAAAGAAAAATGGGGTTGTTTTCGCGTTTTGCAACGGCAAAAGCCTCTTCACCCCAAGGATACCAGTTTACCGGATTATTCGCATGTTGAAGCAAATAAGGCGAGTCTTCCAGAATTAAACGGTTGATATACTTTGGCTTGCCATCCTTGTTCAAATGCCGGGTACGGGGCTGAAAATCTGCGCCTTTTTCTACGAGCGCCTGGGCTAACTTATTATCTAGTTCTGTTGCATTTACGGTCATCATATTTACTAATAAAATCCCCGATAAAAATATAATTTTTAACACAGTTCTGCCTTATTCCAAATTGTATGATTCTTAATCCTAATAATGAGCATTCCTATGCTTCTTTTCGAGCGATGCTTCGAGGCAGTTTTGTTGGAGCCTTAATGCGTAATTGTTTATTGACATTGGTACGGCCAAAAACAACCTCAATATCACGTTTAGATACTCCAAATTCGTCTGCTAAAAAACGCACCATATAATCTGTAGCCTTACCCGCAACGGGAGATGCTTTGACGCTTATTTTAAGCTGCGTACCTTTGGGTTTACCTATCGCGTCTTTTTTGGCACTCGGTGTACCTAAAATATTCAAGACTAAAACATCATCATCCCAGCCATAAAAGGATTTCATTCTTTTGGGATTAAAAATCTTATTCTCCTCAGAGGTTTTGACTTTTTTCTTTTTTGCCATTTTGTGCCTGATCTTTAAAAAGTTCTGATATTGTACTCTTGGCCATAACGCATATAAGGTAACAGGAAAAGACCTCTTTGAGAGCGTCTAAAATATCAGAAACAATCGGTTTGCATAAATAAAATTTTAGAAGAGCCTAAAAATCACTATTACGAGCGACAACCCCAACAATAAAATCTGTTTGGATTTTTTCCATGCCCTATTCGCAGATAAAGATAACAAATTTATTGCGCAACTATATAATCATTCCAAAAGTTTTCCTGATTAGAAAGAATCATCAGCCAAAATATATTCCATTAAAAATAATCCCTACTAAATACAGACCAAAACCATTAAAAGGGTTTTTAGACTACGAATCCCGTGAAATTAAATTTTCCTTGTTAATGTAAGTGCTTCACTATTACATCTCTAAGGTTGGGTTAAAGGGTTCTCAGTGTTTGGCTGATGATTCTTTCTAATCAGGAAAGTTTTTGTATTCTATTTTCCCCTCATCCCAGCCTTCTCCCTCTGGAGAAGGTGATAATATGCGAAAACTTTTGGAACAATTAATACATTATTTTGTAAAAAAAAGGGGTTTGATGTTTGCCAAGCTGGACGTGAAGAAAGTAAGCTCGACAGAATGCCGAGGGTTTTAAAGAGCAAAAGCAAAATACTGAGGTTTGCAACACTGATTTCAAAAAAATAAAGCTCGAACAACTAGCACGCCATTGAAAAAGCAAAGAGCAAGGGAACAGAAAAAGTGAAGAATTTGAAATAAGATTTTCACTATGTCAGAAACTACATCACTATTTGACATGTCACGGTGTTAGCGATAAGATTCTGGCATTAAAAATTTAGTATTTCAAAATCAAGGACAGTTTTAAATATAAAAAATGAACTTAAATGAATATGAAGCTGGACAGTATAAACAACTGAAGTTTCCCAGAAATTCATCAAGCGACCATGCGTAGCAGTACGGCGACCA
>CAZNGU010000271.1:0-4181 GCA_964572325.1 uncultured Methylomarinum sp. | reverse complement strand
TAAATTCATCGCCGCAACTACATTATCAAAATTCAATAAGGGTTCGCCCATTCCCATCATGACCACATTAGTAATTTTTTTACTTGTTCCTAAGCGTCTTTGAGCTACATAGAGCTGTCCAATAATTTCTGCAACAGATAAATTTCTATTAAATCCCTGTTGTGCTGTTGAACAAAAAGTACAGGCTAAAGCGCAGCCAATTTGTGAAGATACACAGAGTGTGCCGCGTTTTTCTTCGGGAATAAAGACGCTTTCAATTCGATTGCCTAGCCCCATTTCCACCACCCATTTGATGGTACCGTCAGATGCTATTTGCTCAATTAGAATTTCCGGAGCAGTAATCGTACAATGGTCTTTTAAATAACTTCGTAATGGTTTACTCAGATTAGTCATCTGTTCAAAATCAGTGACATTCTCCTGGTATATCCATTTTAGAAGCTGCGTTGCTCTAAATGGTTTTTCACCCATTTTTAGAAAAAAGTCGGCCAGACCTTTTCTGTCAAAATCAAGTAAATTGATAGGGCTTTGCATGCTTGAAGCTTAAGGCAAGTACAAACAATCAGTCCGAATAGATGGAAACTGATTGTTTATAGGCTTCTGTGAAGTTTTAACGAAGTCGATCACAAAGTTCAATATCAGAAAAGAAATAGGAAATTTCTCTTGTGGCTGACAGTGTGGAGTCTGATCCGTGCACCGCATTTTCATCAATACTATCAGCAAAATCAGCACGAATAGTACCCGCATCTGCTTCTTGTGGATCAGTCGCGCCCATCAGATCGCGATTTTTCAAGACAGCACCTTCACCTTCTAAAACCTGTACCACAACGGGTCCTGAGGTCATAAAGGCAACCAGATCAGTAAAAAAAGGACGTTCTTTATGTTCTGCATAAAAACCTTCTGCTTGATCTTGTGATAATTGCAGCATTTTAGATGCAATAATGCTTAAATCATTTTTTTCAAAACGACTCAGGATTTCACCCATCACATTTTTTGCTACTGCATCAGGTTTAATAATTGAAAAAGTACGTTCTATTGCCATTGATTTAAAACTCCTGTTTATATTTATAAATTAAAAAAACAGATGCAAAGCACCTGTTCTTGATCTTTTTACCTTGAACCTTGTGCCTTGAATCTGCTCTTAGGGCATCCCATCAAAATCCTGACCTTCAACCACTGGAATCATTAAATCTTCCTGAGTGATTCCCAAGGCCAAAACAATGGGGCTGGCCACATAAATTGATGAATAGGTACCGATCCCTACACCGATTAATAATGCGATAGCAAAATTATGAATAATTTCTCCGCCTAAAACAGCTAAAGCTAGCAAAACCAATGCTGTAGTTAAAGATGTCATTAATGTTCGGCTCAAGGTTTGATTGAGTGAAATATTCATAATATTTTCAGGCGCATCTTTTCTTAAGTGTCTGAAATTTTCTCTGATTCGATCGTAAACAACAATGGTGTCATTTAAAGAGTAACCGATAACGGCTAATACAGCGGCCAGAACGGTTAAATCGAATTCCAGTCGGAAGATTGAGAAAATACCCAGAGTAATGATGACATCATGCAGTAATGCAGCAACTGAGCCTAAAGAAAATTTATATTCAAAACGCCAGGCAATATAAAGTAGAATGCCAAACATGGCATAAAGTAAGGCTAAGCCACCATCTTCTGTTAGTTCATCACCTACTTGCGGACCAACAAACTCTACCCGACGGATAGTTGCCGGTTCTGTGCTATTAATATTAACGGCTTGCAATATTTTGCTACTAAGTTCCGCGTTGCTAACACCTTCTCTTGGTTTGATGCGAATTAACACATCTTTAGTGGTGCCAAAGTTTTGCACGGTTGCATCTGCAAAGCCCGTTTTATCAAGTTCTGCGCGTAAGGCTGTTAAATCTGCAGCTTGCTGATACCCCACTTCAACTAATGTGCCTCCGGTAAAATCAATGCCCAGTTTCAATCCGTTCATGGCTAATGAAACGATAGAGGTAATAATCAGCAAGCTTGAAAAAATCAGAGCGATTTTACGCTTCCCTAAAAAATCAATATTTTGTTTAAACATTTCTTGTTTTCCTCTTACACGGACAGTTTATCTACGTGACGATTGCCATAAATCCAGTTAATCAGCATGCGTGTTACCCCGATTGCGGTAAACAAAGAAACCAGAATACCTATGGATAAAGTGACAGCAAAACCTTTGATCGGACCGGTACCAAAACCGAATAACACCAAAGCGACTAAAAGCGTAGTGATATTGGCATCAAGAATGGTCACAAAGGCTTTTTCATAGCCGGTAAAAATACTGGATTGAGGTGTGTTGCCATTTTTAATTTCTTCTTTAATTCGTTCAAAAATCAAAACATTGGCATCAACCGCCATCCCTACAGTTAATACGATACCGGCAATACCCGGCAGGGTCAGTGTGGCTTGCAAAAGTGATAAGACAGCAACGATAATAACCAGGTTAAATGCCAGTGCAATATTCGCTACCAAACCAAATGTTTTATAGTATATCGCCATAAAAACCAGCACCAGAACAAAGCCTACTACAACCGACATGAGTCCTTTATTAATATTGTCCTGACCCAGACTGGGGCCTACAGTGCGTTCTTCAACAATATCCACCGGTGCAGCCAATGCGCCTGCTCTTAACATTAAGGCAAGATTACGGGCTTCCATGGGGTTGTCCAGTCCAGTGGTCTGGAATCTTTTGCTGAAAGAATCTCGAATGGTAGCAACACTAATAACTTTTTCTATTTTTTCTTTATGTCGAACTTTTTTGCCATTCACCATGCGTAACTCAGATTTATATTCAACAAACACGACTGCCATCGGTCTGCCGATATTTTTATGAGTCATATCGCCCATTTTTTTTGCACCTATTCCGTTTAAGGTAATAAATACTGCGGATGAGCCTTGTTGGTCGAACCCTGATGAAGCGTCAATGACCTGATCACCCGTTACAATCACTCGCCGTTTTAATAAAATAGGCGAACCATCTTTTTCATAATAAAGCCGTGTGCCGACTGGGGTATGCCCTTCAACCGCTTTTTGCACATCATGTTCAACATCAACCAGACGATATTCTAATGTAGCGGTCTTGCCAAGAATGTTTTTAGCTTCAGTGGTGTCTTGTATGCCGGGTAGTTGTACCACAATACGTGTATCGCCTTGTTGTTGTACAACTGGCTCAGCAACACCCAATTCATTTACCCGGTTACGCAGGGTGGTCATGTTTTGAGCTAAAGCAAACTTTTTAATTTCTAATTGTTCCTTATTAGAAAGTTTAACCAGCAATTCATTACTGTCATCTTCGGTATTAACCGTTAATTCACGAAAGTCATCATCCAGCAAGTCCATGGTCGCCTGTTTGCTTTCTTCTGTTTTTAATTTTATCTTGATGGCTTCATTTTCTTTAGTAATGGATTTATAACGTATTTTAGCTTTTCTTAATGCCAAACGAATATCGCTGGAATAGCGATCTTCTGCCTGTTTAATAGCAGCGTCCATATCGACTTCCATCAAAAAATGTACGCCACCGCGCAAATCAAGACCTAGGTACATAGGGCTAGCGCCCAAAGCACGTAACCAATCGGGCGTTGCCGGCGCTAAATTTAAGGCAACAGTAGTATTGCGATCCACACTTGCTTTTAAATAATCTGCCGCTTTTAATTGCTCATCGGTATTATGAAAGCGAATAAGCATTTTACCGTCTGAAAATTCAAATGCTTTGACATCAAGCTTGGCAGTTTTAAGGCTGGCTTCAATTTTATCTGCTTGAGCTTGTTCCAGTTTTTTAGTAGTAGAAGATGATAATTGAACAGAAGGATCATTACCGTATATATTAGGTAACGCGTAAATAATTCCAACGAACAGAATAATCAGAATGATTAGGTTTTTCCAAAAAGGGAAACGGTTTTGCATTTTTTTTCCAGCGATTAACCGACAAAACTCAATAGCTCAGACTATTGAGTTTTGCGAGAAATAAAGTTTATGATTTTGATTTTTTACTGACAGTTTTGTAAGTACCTTTAGGCATCATGTTAGCAATAGCATGGCGCTGAACATAGATAAAGGAGTTGTCACTGACTTCAAGTTTTACAAAGTTGTCATCGACTTCTGCTACTTTACCTAAAACGCCACCACTAGTTACAACCTCAGCACCTTTAGAAAGTGCT
>CAZNGU010000270.1:0-4185 GCA_964572325.1 uncultured Methylomarinum sp. | reverse complement strand
TACTCGTTCTTCAATGTTACTCATACTATTTTCCTCATACAAAGCAAGTGACTATTGTAATGAATGCACTTACCGTATTTCGTTATTAAAATTATTAGAATTCGCTACTGGTTATACCCAGACGACCGGATGGAATTATACTTGAAATCAACACAAAGTCACAACACTATGACATAAACATACCGCCATTAACGTGAATTGTTTCACCTGTAATGTACGATGCGCCTGAAGAGGCCAAAAATGAGACGGCATGGGCAATTTCTTCAGGACTGCCCAGGCGACCTAGAGCTATTGATCCCAGTAAAGCATTTTTTTGTTCATCAGCCAGTGCTTTAGTCATATCGGTATCTATAAAACCCGGCGCAACGGTATTAACCGTAATATTGCGTGACCCCACTTCTTTTGCCATAGATTTTGCAAAACCTATCATGCCTGCTTTTGCTGCGGCATAATTAGCTTGCCCTGCATTGCCTGTAGCACCAACTACTGAGGATATATTGATGATTCTCCCTGTTCTGGCTTTTAACATACCGCGCAAAACAGCTTTACTCATCCGAAAAATAGAACTTAAATTGGTGTTGATAATATCATCCCATTCTTCATCTTTCATTCGCATTAATAAATTGTCACGCGTAATGCCTGCATTGTTGACAAGTACCAAAGGTGCCGCAAAATCCGAACCAATTTGTTTAATTACTTCAGAAATTGAATCTGCATCAGCAACATTTAATTTCAAGCCATGTCCATTATCCGCTAAATAAGCAGAAATAGATTCTGCACCGGCATCGCTGGTTGCCGTTCCTACCACGAAAAAGCCATCTTTAACTAATTGCTCGGCAATAGCGCGGCCAATTCCACGACTAGCACCTGTTACCAAGGCTACATTCTTATCCATTGATTTGCTCCAACACTTTTTCTAATGTTGCTGAATCATACATGGTCTGATGATCAGCTCCTTTTGCTATACGTTTATTTAAGCTCATTAATACTTTACCGGGCCCACATTCAACAAAGTGGCTTACATTTTGTTCGTGGATATGACGAATACTATCAACCCAGAGTACTGGTTTAAATAATTGTTCTTTTAAGGCTATTTGGATTTCATCAGCTGAGCTATGAGAGGCTACATCTGCATTGTGAATGATTGTTATTTTTGGCTCATTAATGCTTATAGCTTGTAGTTTTTCATACAATTTTTCTGCAGCGGGTTCCATTAGTGCACAATGTGAGGGCACACTAACCGGTAATTTTATGGCTCTTTTGGCTCCGGCTTCTTTTGCTGCAGCCATGGTTCTTTCAACAGCGGTAACATGTCCGGCAATAACTACTTGCCCCGGGGCATTAAAATTAACGGCAGCTACTATTTCATTTTCGGCGCAGGCAGTACAAGTATCTATAACCTGCTGATCTTTTAAGCCAAGAATAGCTGCCATGGCTCCTATTCCAGCAGGAACCGCCTGTTGCATTAACCGACCTCTTTCAGCAACCAAAGCAATACCCTGCTCAAATGTTATAGCTTCGGCGCAAACCAGAGCGGAATATTCACCTAAACTATGTCCAGCTAACCAACCGGGAATTATACTTGATTGCTCTTTCCAAACATGCCACATAGCTACCCCTGCAGCCAACATAGCGGGTTGAGTATTATGTGTTTGATTTAGATCTTCTGCAGGGCCTTGTTGAACCAGTTGCCATAAGTCAAAACCTAAAACATCAGAAGCTTGCTCAAATATTTGTTTTACCAGAGAATATGACTCTGCCAGCTCTGACATCATGCCAATGGCTTGAGAGCCTTGCCCAGGAAACACAAAGGCTAAATTATTATTTTGTTCGGTCATAGGGATAATTTTTTTAAAAAAAATTATCAGGTAAAAGGTTCAAGGTAAAAGGTTCAAAGAGCATTTCTTTTTTTTCCTTTTGCCTTGAGCCTTGTGCCTGATCTTTAATACTTTATTAATGCGGAACCCCAGGTGAATCCTGCGCCAAAGGCTTCTAATAAAACAATTTGATCGCGTTTGATTCTACCGTCTCTCACCGCTTCATTAAATGCCAGTAATACCGATGCTGAAGAGGTATTTCCTTGATTTTCCAAGGTTAAAACAACTTGATCCATCGACATTTTTAATTTTCTTGCGGTAGCAGCAATAATTCTGGTATTGGCTTGATGAGGGACTAACCAGTCAATCTCTCCTTTGTCCATATTATTGGCGGCTAAAGTTTCATCGACAATTCGACCCAAGGTATTTACAGCCACTTTAAATACCTCATTACCACGCATCTGGATTACCCCTTTTTCATCGTTTCCCGTAGCGGTAGCAACTTGTGGGTTGGGGCAAAAAAGTAAGTCTTCAAAACCACCATCCGAATGGATATGGGTGGATAAAATACCAGGCTCCTCGGTTGATTCCAAAAGGATTGCACCGGCTCCATCGCCAAAGAGTATGCAGGTACCTCTGTCCGTCCAGTCCACAAGGCGAGAGCATATTTCAGAGCCGACAATTAATACTTTATCTGCAGCACCCGATTTAATGTATTGATCTGCAATACTCATAGCAAAAATAGAACCTGAACAAGCAGCTTGCACGTCAAAAGCGACACATTGTTGTATTTCCAGCCGGTGCTGTAAAATACATCCAGTACTGGGGTACACTCTGTCAGGAGATCCTGTGGCAACAATAATTAAATCTATCTCGCCTGCGGCTATATCAGCCATTTCTATGGCTTGTCTAGCTGCTATTTCTGCCATGCTGGAGGCTGTTTCATCGAGGCCAGCAATACGTCGGGTCTTGATTCCGGTACGTTCAACAATCCAGCTGTCTGAAGTATCTACTAATTCAGAAATTTCTTGATTTGTACGGATTGTCTCGGGTAAATAACCTCCGGTACCAATGACTTTTGCGCAACGTTTCATGCTGTTTCTCTATTTTCCAAAGTAGCAGCAACTTTAGCGCTAATTTTACGGGTTACATCTTTCTTGATTTCTATTTCTGCTAACTGTATTGCTGATTTAAAAGCTAATTGATCGGCGCCGCCATGGCTTTTTATCACCAGTCCGCGCAAGCCGATTAAACTGGCACCATTAAAAACTCTAGGATCTATGCTGGCTTTAAAAGCTTTTAAAACAGGCAAGGCAATAATAGCGGTTAATTTGGTGAAAATGTTTTTATTAAAAGCATCTTTCAGCTTGGTTACAAACATTTTTGCTGCACCTTCAATTGATTTAAGTGCAACATTACCGACAAAACCATCGGTGACTATTAAATCAACCTTTTCGCTTCCGGCATTGATAGAATTGCCTTCAACATAGCCAATATAGTTTAAGTCAGAATCTTCCAGTAGGAGAGAGGCTGCTTTAACCTGTTCATTGCCTTTGGTATCTTCTTCGCCAATATTTAGTAAGCCAATTTTTGGTGATGTAATGTTCTCCACCGCTTTGACCACTTCTTCACCCATAATGGCAAACTGAAATAAATGTTCTGCCGTGCAATCCACGTTAGCGCCTAAGTCAAGAATATGGGTATGCCCAAAAGTTGAAGGCAAGGTTGAAATAATGGCAGGGCGAGCAATGCCGGGGATCATTTTTAAAACGAATCGTGCGGTTGCCATCAAAGCTCCGGTATTACCAGCACTGACGCAGGCATCGGCTTTTCCATCACGCACTAAATTAATGGCAACGCGCATGGAGGAGTCTTTTTTGCCTTTTAAAGCACGTAAAGGTTTCTCGTCCATTTCAACTTGCTGGGAAGCGTGATGAACAGAGAGTCTGTCTTTAAATTCAGCAGAACTTTGCGCTAGCAATTCATTTAGAATAACTTCATTGCCGACTAAAATAAGTTTTAACTTTGGATTTGCACTTAAGCATTCCAAGGATGCAGGAATGGTGACCTGAGGACCAAAATCCCCACCCATAGCATCAATTGCAATTGTTGAACTCACGCTTTGGATTAACTCCGGAATGTTGAAAAGAACCGGGCATTGAATCAGCCGGCTATACAGAGTGAATGAGCAGATTAATAAAAAAACTCGATAGAGTTAAGGATTAAACTGCTCTATATTCAGTGGAATTTAATCTTCGTCAGCGAAAATGACTTGACGTCCTTTAAAAATGCCGTCGGGAGTCATATGGTGACGCAAATGAGTTTCACCTGTCATAGGTTCTTGAGATAGAGTCTTACTTGTTAAAGA
>CAZNGU010000269.1:0-4188 GCA_964572325.1 uncultured Methylomarinum sp. | reverse complement strand
AAGCAATGCTATATCAACGCTTATACTCATCAAAGCAAAATAGCTGCTGCACTAGTAGTAAAAAGTTGATATTACTGGATTGTTGATTTTAAAAGGGTGAGTAAGGTCAAATTATCCACTTTTAGTTCAGTCATGATGAAGGTGGTTCTTTTAAAAAATAGCGGAGATCAGGTAAGCCATGAAAATATCAGAAGATAATCGACTTCAAAAGTTACCGCTTGCTCTTCAGCAAATGACTGCTCAAAAGACAGCGCAGTATGAAGAAAAACTGGCATTGTTAGAATTAGCAGTTCCTGAGCATTCTGGTTTTTTAAATTCAATTTTTAAAGTCTTTTGTTGTAGTTCTTATGTTGCGGACAGGTGTATTCAATCTCCTGAATTAATTGATGGACTGCTTAGTAGTGGTGATTTGTTTTCAGCAGAGCGCAGACAAGACTATGCTAACACATTACAGCAGTTGACAATAGATTCCGAAATAACATTAATGCGTGTTTTACGCCAGTTCAGGTGCCGTGAAATGGTTCGAATAGCCTGGCGAGACTTAGCTGGCTGGTCTGAGCTGAATGAAACCTTATATGATTTAACTGAACTGGCTGAAGTTTGTATTCAGTTTTCGCTTGATTTTCTTTATGCCCAGGCCTGTGAACGTAAAGGCATACCAAAAACCAGTGATGACACCGAGATAAATATAGTAGTGATAGGTATGGGAAAATTGGGTGCCTGGGAGCTAAATTATTCATCAGATATTGATTTAATTTTTGCCTATGCTGAAGATGGCGTATTAAGTGATCGCAAAGAAACCACGTATGGCGAATTTTTTAGTCGTATTTGTCGATCTTTAGTCAAGGTGCTGGATGAGATTACTGCCGATGGCTTTGTGTTTAGAACGGATGTTCGCTTGAGACCTTTTGGTGAGAGTGGTCCAATTATCATGACTTTTGATGGCATGGAAAACTATTATTTGACCCAGGCTAGAGAATGGGAAAGATATGCCATGATTAAGGCCAGGCAGGTTGCCGGTGATTTTAACAGCGGCAACATGCTGTTTGCCATGATAAAGCCTTTTGTTTATCGGCGTTATCTGGATTATGGGGCTTTTGAAGAGTTACGTTCTTTAAAGTTGCAAATCACCCGGGAATTACAACGCAAAGACCGAATGGACAATATTAAATTAGGCTTTGGCGGTATTCGGGAAATTGAATTTATTGGTCAGGCTTTTCAGTTAATTAGAGGAGGGCAAGATAAAGACCTGCAGGAACGGGGTATTTTAAACATTCTGAAATTACTGGGAGAAAAGCAATTACTAAGCAAGGAGGATGCCAGTCAATTACAAATATCCTATTGCTTTTTACGTAGAGTGGAGAATCATATACAACAGTATCAA
Organism: uncultured Methylomarinum sp.; assembly: GCA_964572325.1. Classification (GTDB taxonomy): domain Bacteria; phylum Pseudomonadota; class Gammaproteobacteria; order Methylococcales; family Methylomonadaceae; genus QPIN01. The sequence goes on along the minus strand of CAZNGU010000269.1, from coordinate 2,804 downwards.
GATCGGCAAACACATGATTTACCCAGAGATTCTCTGGTTCAGCAAATTTTAGCGTATGCAATGGATTATGCCGATTGGGAGAGTTTTAAAGAAAAGCTTGATCATGTCAGACATGAAGTGCATGGCGTGTTTGAGCAGGTTTTTTCAATTAGCGAGCAAACTAACTTAGACAGTAAAGGTGCTATTGTCTGGCGAGATGAGTCTGACAGTAATGCAATAGCGTATTTAAAACAGCAGGGCTTTAAACAGCCTGAAAATGCTTTTCAATTAATCCGGGACTTTAAACAATCAACCGCATTAAAGAGAATATCGAGCAAGGGTGCTGAAGTTATTGATCGATTAATTCCACAATTAATCGATGTCATCGTAACTGTGGAAAATAGTGATGAAACATTAAAACGGGTGCTGAACCTGTTTGAACAGGTAGCAGGCAGAAATGTTTATCTGTCACTATTGGCAGAAAATGCCAATGCATTAATTCAGTTGCTTAAATTATCGTCTGCCAGTCCCTGGATTTGCGAATATCTTGCTAAATACCCAGTATTATTTGATGAGTTACTGGATACCCGCTCATTATATGAGCCTCTGAACAAACAACAATTAGTTCAGCAATTGGAGGCTTGCCTGAGAGCGATAGACACAGCGGATATTGAACAGTTAATGATTAAATTACGACAATTTAAACAATTAAATATTTTGCGGATTGCTGCTGCAGATATTATGGATGTTATTCCTATCATGGTAGTCAGTGATTATTTGACGTATGTTGCGGAAGTAATTGTCGAGGAGGTCATGCAAAGAACCTGGCAAATATTAACAGGGAAGCATGGTTACCCTGTTAATACCACTGACCAGCAGATAAATTTTGGTATATTAGGTTTTGGCAAGCTGGGCGGTAAAGAATTAGCTTATAGCTCGGATCTGGATATGGTGTTTATCTGGCACAGTAAAAACGGGAATGCCCTGACTAATGGCGGCAAGGCAATCAGTGGTACACAATTTTATGGTCGTCTGGGTCAGAAAATCAGACATATTCTGGATACCAATATGCTATCAGGCAAGCTTTATGAAGTTGATATGCGGCTACGCCCCAGTGGTGACTCTGGTTTACTGGTAACAGCAATTAATAGCTATGAAGACTATTTGAAAAATAAGGCCTGGACCTGGGAATTACAAGCCTTAATTCGTGGACGGTTTATTGCTGGAGACTCTGAATTAAAACAGCAGTTTGAAGCAATTAGGCAGCGGATCTTATGCCAGCCAAGGGATAAAAACAGCTTAAAAAAAGAAGTTTGCTTGATGCGAAATAAAATGCGAGAGGCTCTAAACCCGAAAGACACAGAATTAATTGATTTAAAACACGGTGTTGGTGGTATTGTCGATATTGAGTTTATAGTACAATTCCTTGTTTTAACATATGCTTCAGAAAATAAAGATTTAAGCAGCTATACAGATAATATAAACTTGCTGAATATTCTCAAGCAATCAGGATACTTGCCGGATAATATCGCTGATATTCTTAAAAAAACCTATTGTCAATACAGAGACTATGGACATCAACAGGCTTTACAAGGGAAAAAAGCAATGATAAAGCCTGATGAATTTGTAGAAACACGCAGGCAGGTTGAAAATATTTGGCAGATACTCTTTATGTTCAAGAATACTCCATTCTAGTATGTAAATTATTGTGATGGGCTAGGCGTAAAGTAGCAGGAATAGCAATCTATTTCAATACTTTACAACAACGTCCATCGCGATAAGTTGCGTGCTAGAATGGAGTATTCTTGGGCGTGAAGAGTATAACTATATGGCTAATACAAACACATAGGCAAAAAAAATATGATAACGATGGATGACCGTGACGGTTGGATTTGGATGGATGGTGAATGGGTTGCATGGCGCGAGGCCAAGGTTCACGTTTTAACACATACCTTACATTATGGTGCTGGCGTATTTGAAGGATTAAGAGCCTATCATGCCGAAAAAGGGACGGCTATTTTTAAATTAGCTGAACATACGGACAGGCTGTATCGTTCGGCACATATCTTGAATATGAAAATCCCTTTTGATAAAGAAGTGATTAACCAGGCACATCGTGAGGCGGTTGCAAAAAACCAGCTAGATAGTGCCTATATTCGTAGTATGTGTTTTTATGGTTCTGAAGGCATGGGGCTTAGAGCGGACAATTTAAAAGTTCATGTCATGATTGCAGCCTGGGAATGGGGAACCTATTTGGGAGATGATAGTATGGAAAAAGGAATTCGCATCCGCACCTCTTCCTATACCCGCAATCATGTAAACAGTACTATGTGCAAAGCCAAGGCTAATGGCAATTACATTAATTCTATTCTGGCGTTACAGGAGGCCATTTCCACCGGCTATGATGAAGCGTTATTACTGGATCATGAAGGCTTTGTGGCAGAAGGCAGTGGTGAAAATTTATTTATTGTACGAAATGGCAAGCTTTATACGCCTGAGACCACATCGGCTTTAGAAGGTATTACCCGGGATACTTTGCTGACTATTGCTCGCGAACAGGGGCTGGAAGTCATTGAAAAACGTATATCGCGGGATGAAGTCTATGTAGCTGATGAAGCTTTCTTTACCGGTTCAGCTGCAGAAGTAACACCGATTAGAGAATATGATGAACGTATTATCGGTTCAGGTGTTCGAGGCCCGGTTACCGAGAAGTTACAGGCACTTTATTTTGATTATGTTCATGGACGTAAAAGCGACCATGAAGATTGGTTAAGTTACGTTTCATAAAGTGCAGTTATATAGACGGTGAAACAAACAACAGAAAA
>CAZNGU010000268.1:0-4221 GCA_964572325.1 uncultured Methylomarinum sp. | reverse complement strand
CCTATTGGATATTAGCCAGCAAAAGCAGGCCGAACTTAATACATTGGAGGCTTTAACTATAACCGAAGCCACCCTGGAAACTACAGATAACGGCATCCTGGTCACTGATCTCAAAGGTAAGGTACTACGCAAGAACCAGCTTTTTATTGAATTATGGAAAATACCTGAAAATCAGGAAAATAGCCAGGGCGAGAAAGGGTTTCTCAATCATATTATTCCTCAATTATTAGATCCTTCCCAATTCATTGCCCACCTGCAAACAATTACTTTGAATCCTGAAATTGAAATTACAGATTTATTAATACTCAAAGATAATCGCATCTTTGAATTTAATAGTAAAACCATGCAAAGAGAGGGCAAAACCACAGGAAGAGTTTGGCGTTATACCAACATCACCGAACGTAAAAATGCTGAAATTGCCTTGTACAAAGCCAAGGAAGCAGCTGAAATTGCCAGTAAAGCAAAAGGTGAATTTCTGGCCAATATGAGCCATGAAATTCGCACACCTATGAATGGTGTATTGGGAATGACAGAATTATTATTAGACAATGCTTTGGACTCAGAGCAGCAAAGTCGCGCACTGACCATTAAACGCAGCGCAGAATCATTACTCACCATTATTAACGATATCCTTGATTTTTCTAAAATTGAAGCAGGAAAACTCGATTTAGAAATAATCGACTTTAATCTTGGCGTATTAATGGAAGACCTGGCAAGCACCTTTGTTTCTCGTAGCAGCGAAAAACAGCTGGAATTAATTTGCTCAGCCAACCCCACACTACCGCAATGGTATTCAGGTGATCCAGGACGCATCCGTCAGGTTATTACTAATCTATTAGGTAATGCCATCAAATTTACTAGCAAAGGCACTGTATCAGTCCGCTATCAACAAGTGTCATCTGAACAAGATAACATCCTTTTACTTTTTGAAATCAAAGACTGCGGCATAGGTCTCAGCACAGAACAACAACAAAAGTTATTTAAGAAATTCAGCCAGGCCGATAATTCAACCACCCGAAAATATGGGGGTACCGGCTTAGGTCTGGCGATCAGTAAACAATTAATTGAACTAATGGGCGGTGAAATTGGTGTACTCAGCGAACCTGATCAAGGCAGCACTTTCTGGTTTACTCTGCCATTAAGTCCCATAGAAGATAAAACCCCGATACGTTTAAACCAGCAACTACAGCAGCAACATATTCTGGTAGTTGATGATAATGCCACAAACAGGCAAATACTTGACGAATTTTTAACTGCCTGGAATATACCCCATCAATTAGCAGCCAGCGGCTCAGAGGCACTACAAATGCTGTCTGTTTTTTCTGAACTAACACCGCCATTTACCCTTGTCTTAATTGATATGCAAATGCCTGAAATGGATGGCATTACACTTGGTGATGCCATACGAAATAACGAAAAAACAAGCAACATAAAACTGGCATTATTAACCAGCCAAGGCCAGCGCGGCGACGCAAAAAATGTTCAGACTCATGGCTTCTCGGCATACTTGAGTAAACCCATCCACCAATCTGAACTCTACAATGCCTTATTACTGCTTGCCGGGATAAAAACAGGGGAGCACCCTGACACTCTAATTACGCGATTTACAGCGAGAGAACAACAAAGCCACTTTCAAGCCAAGGTATTAGTGGTTGACGATAATATTACCAACCAGGCCGTTGCTCGAGGTATGTTAGCAAAATTCGGAATTGATGCTGCGGTAGTCAATAATGGCCAGGAAGCACTAGATCAATTAAGCCTAGATCCATATGACCTGGTTTTTATGGATTGCCAAATGCCAATTATGGATGGATATACAGCCACAGGACACATAAGAGATCCACAATCTACTGTCCTCAATCATACCATCCCAGTGGTAGCAATGACTGCCAATGCCATGCAAGGTGACAAAGAAAAATGTCTCGCCTCCGGTATGGATGATTTTATTGCCAAACCGGTAGATATATTGCAACTACATAAATTACTGGAAAAATGGTTAAAAGATCATTTAGTGGATAAAAGTCAAGAACAAACAATTTCTATAGATACTACCGCCAAAAAGCAAGAACAGGAAACAGAAGACATCAAATCTGAGCGGGATAAAAAGGAAGATGCCTTTGATTATGCGGGTATCAGTGAGCGTCTTATGGATGATAAAGAGCTCATAGAGACTGTTGTTCAAGCATTTTTGGGTGATATGCCTGAACAAATAAAGCAACTTGACAGCCATATTAAAAATCAAGACTTAGAACAGGCCACTGCCCTGGCACATAAAATCAAGGGAGCTGCAGCTAATGTAGGTGGCCTGGCTTTAAGTGCTCATGCTTCAATATTAGAACAAGCTGGAAAGTCAGGAGATTTTGGCACTTTAATTCAAAACTTTGCTACACTGAAACCACTGTTCATTGAACTTAAATCTGAAATGGAAAAAATGCTCTTATGAAATTGTTAATTGCTGATGATGATTTAACTTCTCGCGCCATGTTAGCGGCTGTCACCAAAAAATGGGGTTATGAAACCATCGTAGCTGAAGACGGTGAAGTAGCCTGGCAATGTTTACAACAACCCGAAGCACCACTTCTATTACTAATAGACTGGGAAATGCCAAACCTGGATGGTCTGGGTTTATGTCAGCGTATCCGTGAGCAACAGACCAATAACCCACCTTTTATCATTTTGCTAACCGCACGTAATGACACCAATGACCTTGTGTCCGGTTTAGAGGCAGGTGCAAACGATTATATTGCCAAACCTTATGATAATGCTGAATTACAAGCACGATTAAAGGCTGGAAAACGGATACTGGAATTACAGGCACAATTGCATAAAACCCAAAATGCATTAACTTTTGAACGCGGCGTTATTGAAGATATTATTCTAAAAATGCGTGCGTCCAAACCCTATAATTCTAAACAACTCCGGCAACTGGAGGTACCTGTTGAAAAAACCTCTGGTGATGTTTTATTGTCTGCTGTCAGACCTGATAATACCCGCCATATTATGCTGGGTGATTTTACCGGACACGGCTTAATGGCAGCTGTAGGCGGCCCTATTGTGTATGATATTTTTTACACAATGACAGAAAAAAACATCCCAATAACAAAGATTGCTACAGAAATCAACAAGCAGCTTTTAGCTAAAATGCCCACCGGTTTATTTTTAGGCGCTATTTTTATTGAACTGAGCTCAGATGGTAAGGACGTAGCCTTCTGGAATTGTGGTATGTCTGATATTTTAATTTATCGGCAAGCCACTGTGTGGCAAAAACTGGCTTCTAATCTGCTGGCTTTAGGCATTATCAAGCAAGAATTTGAGCCAGTTGCTCGCCTTCAAGTCGAACCCGGGGACCGCATCTATGCCTATTCCGATGGCATCACAGAAGTTATTAACAGTAAAGAAGAAGAATTTGGACAAGATCGCCTGGAACAAACACTAGCTGAATTAATCAGTGCAGATAAAGACTTTGATTTTCTGATTAATACCATTAATCAGTTTCGTGGAGAAGCCGAACAATTTGATGATATTACCTTGCTGGAATTGACTTGTTGAAATAAGGACTGTATCTATTTTGTTGCATTAACAGACTGAGAACTTAAAGCTTTTATTGCTGATTCAGCTAAAAAAGCAGAACGACTTTTTGCAGAACCTGATGTGACTACACTATCAATTTTATTTATTAGTAGCTTTGGCAAGGTAACAGTTGCTTTCTCCGTTTTTCCAAGAAATGCTGAGACATCAATATCAACATAAGCCCATGTTGCACCATCATAGTCAGCGTTACTAATATAATCATCTATAGGTAAGGCATTAAGTGCAAGAATACCATCATCAGCTAATATTTCAAGATGAGCTAAAATAGCCTCTCTGGTACTCTCAAGTGCCCCTTCTAATGTATCACCTGCAGAAAAGCAACCCTCAATATCAGGTACGGTAATACCATAACAAGAACCTCTTTCTTTATGTATTGCTACTGAATATCTCATGCTTTAATACTCAATTTATTTAAGCCCTGCTTGTTTAAAAATGTTATTAACTGTTCCTTTCGGTAAATCTGCTTTAGGGTGAGGGACTGTCACTAAACCTGTTTTCTCAGGATGTTTGAAATGGTGATGACTACCTCTTGTTCTTACCAGTTGCCATCCACCACTTTCTATTTTTTTAATAACTTCCTTGCTATGCATACTTCAAGACTATTAATAACCAAACTCATTGTATACTGCC
>CAZNGU010000267.1:0-4224 GCA_964572325.1 uncultured Methylomarinum sp. | reverse complement strand
TCAATAATACCCGAATTCTGACGGGTCTTTTGGCTCCACAGCGGTGTTAGCCAAAATCCTGCGTCAAACTTTCGTATATTATTAAATTCTCGTTCCTTAATGGCAGTGACGCAGAGCGTGGGAACGAGAAGAACGACATGATAACCGATTTAGGTCGTGATAGATTGAAAACACTTGCCAATGGCAATATTTAATAAGGCTTCCACTTCACTCATGCCCATCATGACTTCTTCTGAAATTGTTTCTGCATCATGTGAGTATTCTGCAAAGCCTATACCCACTTCAACGGCTAAACCCCGTGCCGGTGTTTTAACATTTTGCAAAATATTTTGTTTGATTTTATCAGCAGTAATTTCTGCTTTCTCATAAGTTGCACCGGGTAAGGCCAGTAAAAAATCCTCTTCACCTACTCTTGCCGCAATATCCAGCCCTGCGCGAATATCTGCTTTAATTGAGGCAACAACTTCGAGTAGCGTGGTATCCATTACATAATCAGCCAGTTGATGTTTGAGTTTAAAGTCTGTCAAGCTAATATATATCAAAGAAAATGGCATACCATTACGTTTTGAGTTATCTATTTTCTCATGTAAACGTTCTAATACGCTTTCCCTGGCTAATAATTGAGTTAAAGGGTCAAGGGCAAGGTTTTCTCTGGCCAGGGCTTCTTGTGCTTCAAGTCTTAAAACATTAATTATGCCCAGAGAACAGGCCAATAATACACCCAATATCCAGCTAAAATACCACATGATAGGCTCCTAGTAAGCGGTATGATTGTTTTTATGAATATGTTCAACTGTCATTTTCCCACGCAACACGCGGAAAACCCAGCTGGTATAAACCATAATTAAGGGTAGGAAAAATAAAGTCACCCAAAACATTAAATTCAAGGTCTGCATACTGGAACTTGCATCCCAGATCGTTAAGGAATGATTGGCAACAAGACTGGATGGAATAATAAAAGGAAACATAGAACAGCCTGCTGTTAAAAGAATAGTGGCTACTGTAATCGAGCTAAAGATAAATGCCATGCCTGGTCGATTTAATCGCGATAACAGTAGTGTTATTAAACCTGATATAAAAGCGCAAGCTGGAACAGCCCATAAATTGGGTAAATGGCCATAATTATCCAGCCATAATCCAGGTGCCTTTTTTACCGTTTTAAGCAGGGGGTTTGACGGCCCATTGGGAATGATTTCAGAAGTAATATGATAACCTTCAATAAATGTAAGCCAGTAACCGGCAATCGCAAATAATATCAAGGTTACTAAAGACATAATCATAACGACTTTTTTAGTTCTATCATAAATCTCATCGACTGTTTTAATCTGTAAATAAACCGCGCCATGCATAACTAGCAAGGAGACACTAAGCAAACCGGCACATAAGGCAAAGGGGTTAAGTAATTGCCACAGTGATCCCTCATAAATAATGCGCATATCTGGCTGTAGATGAAAGGGCAGTCCCAGTAATAAATTACCAAAAGCCACGCCAAAAACCAAAGCCGGCACAAAGCCGCCGGTAAACAAGGCTCTATCCCAGTTACTACGCCACCTTTTACTGCTTAATTTACTACGATAATCAAACCCTAGAGGACGTAAAAATAGGGCAAACAAAGTCAATAACAAGGCAAAATACATCCCGGAAAATGACACGGCATAAATAATAGGCCAGGCTGCAAATAAAGCACCACCAGCCTGCACCAGCCAAACCTGATTGCCTTCCCAGGTTGGGCCTATCGCATTAATAATAACGCGTCGTTCATCATCTGTTTTACCCAGAAAAGGCAATAAAATACCGACACCCAAATCAAAGCCGCCCATAATGGCAAAACCAATAATTAAAAAGCCTAAAAACGCCCACCAAATGATGCGTAGTGTTTCGTAATCAAAAAGCATCATTAACTCCTTTCATCAATTTCAAAATGGTAACGTTTCTTGTGCAGGCTGCTTGGCCCTAGTTTGATATATTTCAGCATTAAAAACATTTCAATCACCAGAAATACTGTGTATAGACTAATATAGCCAGCCAGACTGAGAATTATGTCCCATTCAGTCAAAGAGGACGCGCTTAGAAAAGTTGGCAAAACTTCGGCAATCGTCCAGGGTTGCCTTCCAAATTCGGCAACAAACCAGCCCGCTTCGCAAGCTATCCACGAAAGAGGCATAGTATAGAAGCTGAGTTTTAAAACCCATTCTACTCTGGCTCGACGAATTGAACTAACAATAACCGCCGAAATAAAGACAAAGAGCAAAATAAATCCACACAGCACCATTAAGCGAAAGGTCCAGAACAAAGGTGCAACTCTGGGAATTGAAAATTCCACCGCCATTTCAATTTGTTCATCCGTAGCATCTACAACATTTTTGGTATAACGTTTTAATAGCAGGCCATAGCCTAAATCCTGCTTCACTTTTTCAAACGCTTCCCGTATTTCTGGGTCAGGGTCTCCTTGCTGAATTTTTTGTAATAAAGCATAAGCTTTCATGCCATTACGTATTCTAATGCGATTATGCTCTAAAATTTCAATCAGGCCAATAATGGGGGTATCCGTGGAACGTGTACCAATTAAACCTAAAACCCAGGGGACTTTAATGGCATTATGCGTGACTTTTAAGTCCTGATCTGGAAAACCAAAAACAGTAAAGGCAGCAGGTGCCTCAACGGTATGCCACTCAGCTTCAACAGCAGCTAGCTTGGCTTTTTGTACTTCACCATCGGTATAGCCACTTTCGTCACCCAAAACTATAACGGATAAAACCCCGGCCAGGCCAAAACCTGCAGCAATAGTAAAGGAGCGGTAAGCAAAGGCTGCATCTCGTCCTTTTAACATATACCAGGCACTGATTCCTAGCACAAAAGCTGATGCGGTGGTGTAACCTGCCGCCACGGTATGTACGAATTTAACCTGAGCGGATGGGTTAAAAAGTAATTCACCAAAACTGGTGACTTCCATGCGCATGGTTTCAACATTAAATTCAGCCCCCACCGGATTTTGCATCCAGCCGTTGGCAACTAAAATCCATAATGCCGAAAGGTTAGAGCCTAGTGCAACTAGCCAGGTAACAGTCAAATGCTGGCCTTTGGATAATTTATCCCAGCCAAAGAAAAATAAACCGACAAAAGTAGATTCCATAAAAAAAGCCATTAAGCCCTCAATGGCTAAGGGCGCACCAAAAACATCACCCACATATTGAGAAAAATAAGACCAGTTCATGCCAAACTGAAATTCCATGGTCAATCCCGTGGTCACGCCTAACGCAAAATTTATACCGAATAACTTGCCCCAGAACTGAGTCATATCTTTATAAATTTCACGCCCTGTCATCAAATAGGTTGACTCCATAATGGCCAATAAAAATGACAAACCTATGGTTAATGGAACAAAAAGAAAATGATATAAAGAAGTGATTGCAAATTGCCATCTGGAAAGTTCAACAACAGCATCAGAAATCATAGGAAATCCTTGTTAAAAACAGAAGATAAAAGAAAGGAGTTTTAACTAAGAATAGGCGAACAAAGAATGTCTAGCAAGTTATTCTATAATTTCTTTGGCCTATATATATTATCCTGCTGATTTATAAAGGATTAACGTCATTAAACGGTTGTTCTATAGGTTAATGTATAATATATGACTATACTCGTATTAATAGCTCAAAGACTTTTTTGCAATTACCCATTATGAAAATAGAACACCATACAATTACCATTACCAAAAAAGCTGATATTTCATCGGTATGGCTAATTCCCGAACAATACACATCTGTGTTGATTATTGCTCACGGTGCCGGGCGAGATATGAATTCTGTTTTTGTAAGCCATGTTCATGAGGGTATTGCCAAACATAATGTTTTGACGGTTAAATTTAATTTTCCTTACATGGAACGAGGCTCCAAAGCACCCAATACACCGCATGTGCTGGAAGAAACCTGGCATAGAGTTATTGAGACTGTCATAGAAAAAACTGGCGTAACACGTAAACAAATCTTTTTATCGGGTAAAAGTATGGGCGGTAAATACGCCACTATTCTAGCCTGTAAAGAAGACCTGTATGCCGGCATCATTTTATACGGCTTTCCACTGCATGCGCCAGGCAAACCCAATAAACCTCGGTTTGATCTGCTAAAAGTTATTCATGAACCCATGCTGTTTTTTCAGGGAACGCGTGACTCATTATGCCAGCTGAAGGTGTTTAAACCCCTGTTGGAAACCATTACACCCAAACCT